>DATFYA010000103.1 GCA_035315345.1 Candidatus Methylomirabilota bacterium | reverse complement strand
CGCCTGGCCGGCCATCGCGTCGGTCTGCAGAGCCTCGATATCGTCAGCATCGGTGCCGGCGGCGGCTCCATGGCCAAGGTCGATGCCGGCGGCGTGCTCCACGTCGGGCCCGAGAGCGCCGGTGCCGTGCCAGGGCCTGCCAGCTACGGCCACGGCGGCACAGTCGCGACCGTCACCGATGCCAATCTCGTGCTCGGCCTGCTCGACCCCGCCGGCTTCCTCGGCGGCCGCACGCGGCTCGATCCGCAGGCCGCGGAGGGCGCGGTGGCGAGCGTGGCGCGCCAGCTCGGCCTCGGCGTGCTTCCCGCGGCCGAGGGCATCCATCGCGTCGTCAACACCAACATGGCGGAGGGCATCCGCCTCGTCTCGGTCCGGCGCGGCGCCGACCCGCGGCGCTTCATCCTGCTCTCGTTCGGCGGGGCGGCGGGGCTGCACATCACCGAGGTGGCACGGATGCTCGAGATCACCCGCGTGGTCATTCCGCGGGCGGCCTCGGTCCTCTCGGCCTGGGGCATGCTGGCCACCGACCTGCGTTACGAGTTCGTCCGCACGCACGTGGGCGAGGCCGGTCAGGTCGGCGCGTCCCGGCTGCGACGGCTCTTCGCCGACATGGAGGTCGAGGGGCGCCGGCGGCTGGGCGCGGGCTTCACCGGCCAGGTGGACGTGCGCCGGTCCGTCGACATGCGCTACGGCGAGCAGACCTTCGAGATTTCCGTGCCGCTCGACGGCGTCGACGTGGAGGCCGCCGACCTGATGAAGCAGGTGGTCGAGCGATTTCACCGGCGGCACGAGGAGCTCTACACCTACAGCGCGCCCGGCCAGGACGTGGTGCTGGTGAACGTGCGCGCCGCGGTGATCGGGCGCCTCCCGGCCCTGCCCGCCGAGCCGGAGCGGCGCGTGCGCGCGGCGGCCGCGCCACGGAGCCGTCGCGTCTACCTCGAGCGGTGGACGGAGGTGCCGGTCCACGACATGGACGGGCTGCCGGAGGGCCTGGAGGTCAAGGGCCCCGCGATCTTCGAGTCGGCCACCACGACCGTGTTGATCCGGGCGGCCGAGCGGGCTCTGGTCACCGCGCAGGGGTGGCTCGACATCCGCATCGGGTAGACCGCGTCCTCACCCATCCCCTCACCCTGCCCTGGGGGGAGAGGGGGATCAGGGAAGATTAGGTGATGGCGCCGATGGAGGCGTGGGAGACGGTCTTGGCGTACTTGGCGAAGACGCCGGTGGTGTAGCGCGGCTTCGGCGCCTTCCAGTTGGCGAGACGCTTCCGGATCTCCCCGGCCGGGATCTCGACGTCGAGGCGGCGCTTCTTCACGTCGATGTTGATGATGTCGCCGCTCTTCAGGGCGGCGATCGGACCGCGGTCGGCCGCCTCGGGCACGATGTGCGCGATCATGAACCCGTGGGTCGCCCCCGAGAAGCGGCCGTCGGTCATGAGCGCGACACTCTCGCCGAGGCCGGCGCCCTGCAGCGCGCCGGTGACGTGGAGCATCTCGCGCATCCCGGGCCCGCCCTTGGGCCCCTCGTAGCGGATCACGATCACGTCGTTCGGCTTGATCTTGCCCTTCTTCACCGCCTGGAACGCGTCTTCCTCGCGCTCGAAGACGCGCGCGGGTCCGCGGTGGGCGTACTTCTTCTGGCCGGAGATCTTGATCACGCAGCCGTCCGGCGCCAGGTTGCCGCGCAGGATCGCGATGCCGCCCTCCGGCTTCAGCGCCTTCTCGAGCGGCTTGATCACGTCCTGTCCCGGCGGCTCCGACGCGGCGCGGATCTCCTCGCCGAGGGTCCGCCCGCTGACCGTCTTCGCGCCCGCGTGGAGGAGCCCGGCCTCGAGGAGTCGCTTGCCCACCACCGCCATGCCCCCCGCCTCGTACATCTCGGGCGCGGTATAGGTGCCCCAGGGCTTGAGGTCGGCCAGCACCGGCGTCTTGCGCGAGATGCGGTCGAAGTCGTCGATCGTGAGCTTGACGCCGAAGTCCCGCGCGGTGGCGAGCAGATGGAGCACCGCGTTGGTGGAGCCGCCGGTGGCCATCACCCCGGCGATGGCGTTCTCGAAGCTCTTGCGGTCGACCAGCGAGCGGGGGGTCGCGCCCTTCCGCACCAGGTCCATCACGAGCTTGCCCGCCTCGAACGCGACCTCGTCCTTGCGCGGGTCGACGGCCGGGATGTCGTTCCAGCCCATCGGCGAGACGCCGAGCATCTCGTAGGCGGTGGCCATCGTGTTGGCGGTGAACTGGCCGCCGCAGGCTCCGGCCCCGGGGCAGGCGTGGTCCTCCACGTCCTTGAACTGCTCGAGGGGGATCTTCCCGGCGTTGTAGGCGCCGAGGGCCTCGAACACGTCCTGGATGGTCAGGTTGCGGCCCGCGAACGGCCCCTCGGCGCCCGCGCAGCGGCCGAACATGATCGAGCCGCAGTAGAGCATCAGGCTCGGGATGTCGAGCCGGCCCAGCACCATGGTCATCGCGGGAATGGTCTTGTCGCAGCCCGAGATGGTGACGATCCCGTCGAACATGTGGCTGCGCGCGACCAGCTCCACCGAGTCGGCGACGACCTCGCGGCTGATGAGCGAGCCCTTCATGCCCTCGGTGCCCATCGTGATGCCGTCGGTGATCGAGATGGTGTTGACCTCGATCGGGGTGCCGCCCGCCGCGCGAATCCCCTGCATGACCTTCTCGGCCAGCTTGCGGTGATTCCAGTTGCAGGGCATGGTCCCGATCCAGCAATGGGCCACCCCGATCTGCGGGCGCGAGAGATCCTCGTCGCTGAAGCCGACCGCCTTCATCATGGCGCGGGCGGCGGCGCGATCGGGCCCTTCGAGGAGAACGCGGCTGTGCTTGCGGGGGTCGACGGCCATCGGAAACTCCTTTGTCGTGGGCTCGAGTCGGGAGGATTCTACAGCAGGTCGCGGAGGGGGACCAGCGAGTAGCCCGCGGCCCGCAACCCCGTGATGAGCGCGGGGAGATACGCCACGAGGCGCGCGCCCGCGCCGGGCACTCCATCCGCGTCGTGCAGGTCGTAGATCGCCCCGGCGCGCGCCCGCGCGGTGCCGCGCCGCGCCTGCTCGGCCGGCGTCACCGGCCGGCGGCCTTCCGGCTGTACCGTCCAGAACACGCACGGCACGCCGCAGCGGCGTAGCGTGGCGAACATCGCCAGATTGGTCTTGCCCCACGGTGGCCGGAAGAACGCGGGCGCCCGGCCCGCGGCGTCCGAGATCGCGACGTGGCCCTGGGCGATCTGGCGCGCGGTCTCGCTCGGCCCGCAGCGCCACAGGCTCGTGTGGCTCCAGGTGTGGTTGCCGAGGTCGTGGCCGGCTTCGGCGATGCGGCGGGTCACCGGCGCGGCGCGATCGGCGCGGCGGCCGATGAGGAAGAACGCGCCGCGCACCCCCTCCCGCTCCAGGACGTCGAGCACGCGCGGCGTCCACTCCGGATCCGGGCCGTCATCGAAGGTGAGCGTGACCGCCCGGCGGTCGCGCGCGCCTCGCCAGATCGAGCCGACGGTGAGCAGGTGCGATCCCCACGTATAGGCGCCCCAGACCGCGGGCACCGCGCCGGCCAGCCGCCAGGCCGCACGGATCACGGGGCGGGCCGCTTGGCCACCAGCAGGGTGAGCCGTCCGCTCTGTACGAGGTCGCCGTGCTGGTTGAGGATCCGGCGCTCCTCGACCACCACTCCGCCGTCTTTCATCGAGCGCTTGGCCACCGTGGTCGACACGCTGTGGATGGTGTCGCCCACCCGGGCGGGCTTGAGGAAGCGCCACTCGAAGCCCATGAAGGCGAGAACCACCAGCGGGGCCTGCGGCACGCGCCAGCCGAGGCCGGACGACAGGCAGAGGGGAATCAGATCCGGGATCGCGCCGGGATCGGTCGGGCGCGAGCCGGTCAGCGCGGTGAACATCGCGGCATGCGTCTCGGTGAGCGTCATGCCGGGAGTCTCGAGCGCGACGTGCATCTGCACGTCCTCGAAGTAGACTCTGCGCTCGGCGCGCGGCCCCGCCATCGCCCGATCAGGCGGGCCGGCGCGCGACGACGTGGTCGGTCTCGCCTTCCTGGACCACCTCGCCGCGCTGGTTGACCACCCGGCGCTCCACCGTGACCACGCCGGATTCCGGCCGCTCGCCGTCCTTCTTGGCGGAAACGCGCGCCTCCACGTGGATGGTGTCGCCGATCTTGATCGGCCCCTTGAACTTCCACTTCACCGACGCGAGCGGGCCCACCGCCTGCCCGGGCACCACGCGGTCGAGCAGCCCCTGCTGGATGGAGAGTCCGAGCAGCCCGTGGGCGATGCGCTCGCCGAACAGGGACGCTTTCATGTGCTCGGCGTCGGTGTGGAGGACGTTGTAGTCGCCGCTCAGCCCCGCGAAGATCACGATGTCGGCCTCGGTCACAGTGCGACCGGGCGAGACGTACTCCTCACCGAGCCGGATGTCGTCGAAGTAGGCGACGGGCTCTTCGCTCACGGGTCGCTAGGATAACACGCTGGTGCGCCGCCGGCGGCGTGGTGGGCGTCGAGGACGCCGGAGGCCGTATGGTACCCTAATTGATTGATGGCGGAGCAGATTCCCCGCCTGATGTACACACCAACGGAGGTGGCACATGCACAGTCGCAGGCAGTTCATCGTCAAGGGCGCCAAGCTGGTCGCGGCTGGCGCCGCCGCGGCGGCGGCCGGCCCTAGCGTATTCGTCCGGGGCGCGGCGGCGGCCGACAAGACCCTGAAGGTCCTGCAGTGGGCACACTTCGTGCCTGCCTACGACAAGTGGTTCGACCCGTGGGCGAAGGACTGGGGGTCCAAGCGCGGGGTCGAGGTGACGGTGGACCACGTGGGCTTCGCCGACGTGGTGCCGCGGGCCACCGCGGAGGTTGCGGCGCAGTCGGGCCACGACGTCCACATGTTCATCGGGCTCGCGAGCGCCTTCGAGGAGCACGTGGTCGACCTCAAGGACGTCGCGGCCAACCTGGAGAAGAAGTACGGCAAGCCGGTCGAGCTGGCCCACCGCAGCACCTACAACGCGTTCACCAGGAAGCAGTTTGCGCTGTCCGACATGTGGGTCCCGGATCCGGGCAACTTCCACAAGAAGGTATGGACGGACATCGGGATGCCGAGCGGACCGTCGACCTACGAGGATCTCGTCAAGGCGGGCCCCGAGATCAGGAAGGCCGCTCCCCAGATGCAGATCCCGATCGGCATCGGCCTCTCCCAGGACATCGACTCGAACATGGCGGTGCGCAACATCCTCTGGTGCCACGGCGGCTCCATCCAGGACAAGGACGGCAACGTCGTCCTCAACTCGGCCGAGACTCTCAAGGCCCTGGAGTACGCCAAGCGCCTGTACTCGGTCGGCATGAACCAGGCGGTGCTGTCGTGGAACGCGGCCTCCAACAACCAGGCATTCAACGCCCAGGAGACCGCGTACATCCTGAACTCCATCTCCGCCTACCGGACCGCGCAGGACAACAAGCTCCCGGTGCTCGACAACTACTTCTTCACCCCGGCGCTCAAGGGTCCGACCGGGATCCAGCTCGCCTCCGAGCACGTCATGAGCGGCTACGTGGTCTGGAAGTTCTCCAAGAGCCAGGACATCGCCAAGGAGTTCCTGGTGGCCCTGGTCGACGCCTCCCGCGAGTCGATGCTCGCGAGCAAGCTCTACAACTTCCCGTCGTTCTATGGCGCGGCCGCCGAGCCCAACACCCCGATCGCCAAGAAGAACGACTCCGGCGCGGCCTGGATCGCCAAGCAGTGCAACGCCGATCCCTTCGGCTCCCAGCCCGGCGACAAGCTCTCACTGCTGTCGAAGGCGCTGCCGTGGTCGACCAATCTGGGCTACCCCGGCTTCGCCAATCCGGCGGAGGGCGAGATCTTCGACACCTACGTGATCACCGACATGTTCGCCAAGGCCGCGACCGGCGCGATGTCCCCGAAAGACGCGCTCGCCGAGGCCAACACCCGCTGCAAGGAGATCTTCGCGAAGTGGCGGAAGAAGAACATGGTCGCCGGCGGCTCCAAGGACCGGTAGACCACCTCGTTCCGATCTTCACCGTGGCCGGCAGGGGGCCTTCACGGCTCCTGCCGGCTCGGTGCTCAGCGCGATGAGCAGCACCGAGATCGCCCTCGCCCGCCCAGCCGCCGCCGCGGTCGAGACCCTGTCCCGGCGCGACCGCCGGCTCGGCAAGATCCTCCTCGCGCCCGCGCTGGCCTACATCTTCGTCTTGGTGGCGATCCCGTTCCTGCTCGCGGTGCTCCTGAGCCTGACCAACTCGTCGGCCGGCAGCCTCGAGTTCTCCTTCGTGGGTCTGCAGAACTTCCGCAGCGTCCTGTCGAGCGCGGTCTTCCTGCGCGCGCTGCGAAACACGTTCGTCTTCACGCTGGTCAGCCAGGGGCTGGTCATCGTGATGGGCAACATCCTCGCGCGAGCGCTCATGAAGCCGTTCCGCGGCAAGCTCCTGGTGCGCTTCCTGATCCTGCTCCCGTGGGCCGCGCCGATCTCGCTCGCGACCCTCGGCTGGCTGTGGATCTTCGATTCGACGTTCTCGGTCATCAACTGGATGCTCAAGGTGGTGGGCTGGCTCGGCCCGGGCGAGTGGTACTACTGGCTCGGCGACCCGGTGCTCGGCATGGTGGCGATCATCATCGTGCACGTCTGGCGGATGCTGCCGTTCTCGACCGTGATCCTGCTCGCCGGGCTCACCTCGATCCCCAAGGAGGTCCACGAGGCGGCCGACATCGACGGCGCCGGCGCGCTCGCCAAGGCCTTCCAGATCACGCTGCCGATGATGCTGCCGATCCTGACGGTGGCCGTGCTCTTCGGAGTGGTGTTCACCTTCACCGACATGAGCGTGGTCTACCTGCTCACCCGCGGCGGTCCCTTCAACAGCACCCACGTGCTGGCGAGCCTGGCCTTCCAGGACGGCGTCCTGGGCGGCGATGTGGGCCGGGGCGCGTCGGTGGCCATCTTTCTGGTGCCGCTGCTCGTGGTGATGGCGGTGGTGATGCTGCGCCTCTCGCGCCGCGCCGAGGTGGTCTAGGATGCGGCGGCGCGCCGGACACCGGATCGCGGCGGCGGTCGGCCACCGGGTCCTCGTGCTGGGTTTCACCGCCTTCGCGGTGTTCCCGTTCTACTGGATGCTGGTGACCGCCTTCAAGCAGAACGCGGACCTGTACGTGGGCGCCTCCAACACCGCGCACAACCCGTTCATCTTCAACCGGCCCCCTACCCTCGACCACCTCCGGATCCTGTTCGGCAACACGCTCTATCTCACGTGGCTGTTCAACACGCTCTGGGTTGGCGCGCTGGTCGTGCTCATCACCCTCCTGCTCGGGGTGCCCGCGGCCTACAGCCTGGCCCGGCTCAGCGGGCGATGGGGCGAGCGGATGTCGATCGGCATCTTCCTCACCTACCTGATTCCGTCGACGCTGCTCTTCATCCCGTTCTCACGCCTGGTGGCCTCCCTCGGGCTGCAGAACCAGCTGTGGGCCCTGGTACTGATCTATCCGACGTTCACGGTGCCGTTCTGCACGTGGCTGCTGATGGGCTTCCTCAAGACCCTGCCGAAGGAGGTCGAGGAGTCGGCCATGGTCGACGGCTGCAGCCGGCTGGGCGCCGTCGGCCGGGTGGTGCTACCGCTCGCCGTGCCCGGCCTTCTCACGGTCGTGATCTTCGCGCTCACCCTCACCATCCAGGAGTTCGTCTACAGCCTGACCTTCATCTCGTCCGTGGGGCGCATGACGGTCAGCGTGGGCGTGCCGGTGGCGCTGGTCCGGGGCGACGTCTACTACTGGGGGTCTCTGATGGCGGCCTGCCTGATCACCAGCGTGCCCCTGGCGATCCTGTACAACTTCTTCCTGGATCGGTTCATCGCCGGCTTCACGGTCGGCGCCCTCAAGTAGCGCCCGTAAGCTTGACAGCCTAGAATCCGGGCACTTAGAATCAGACCGACCAGTCGGTCTGGGCCTCACTCGAACCAGGAGAGAGACATGGCCGTTGCCGCCACCGCCCCGCCGCGCCTTCGCGATGACCGCCTGCATCCGATCTGGGAGAAGGTCCAGGCCGGTGATCGGCTGTCGCGAGAGGACGGACTCGTTCTTTTTCAGACCCCGGATCTCCACGGCCTCGGTCGCATGGCGGACTTCGCCAAATCCCGGCGTCACGGCGACCAGGTCTTCTTTGTGCTCAACCGCTACATCAATCCGACCAACGTATGTGTGCTCTCCTGCAGCTTTTGCGATTTTGCCCGGAAGAAGGGAGAGCCCGGCGCCTTCGAGAACACCATCGAGGACGTGCTGAACATGATCAAGCCGGGCACCCGCGAGGCCCACATCGTGGGCGGGCACCACCCGGACTGGCCGTTCGAGTACTTCGAGCGGCTGATCGAGGCCATCCACCATGCCCGGCCGGAGACCCAGATCAAGGCGTTCACCGCGGCCGAGATCGACTACTTCTGGCGGCGCTGGAAGATCGAGCCGCGCGAGGCCTTGACCCGGCTGAAGAAGGTGGGACTGCACTCGATGCCCGGCGGGGGGGCCGAGATCTTCTCGAAGCGGCTCCAGAAGCTGCTGCACTTCACGGGCAAGGCCGACGCCGAGCGCTGGTGCGAGATTCACGGCATCGCCCACTCCCTCGGCATCCGCACCAACGCCACGATGCTCTACGGGCACGTGGAGACCAGGGAGGAGCGCGTCGACCATCTCCTCCGGCTGCGGCAGCAGCAGGATCTCTCGGGCGGATTCCTCACCTTCATCCCGCTGTCGTACCAGACCGGCAACACCAAGCTGGTGCCGCGGCAGACCCCGCCCACCGACGACCTGCGGACCATCGCGGCCTCCCGGCTCTTGCTCGACAACTTCGAGCACATCGAGGCCTACTGGGTGATGCTCGGCGAGGCCACCGCGTCGCTGGCGCTCCACTTCGGGGCCTCCGACGTCAACGGCACCCTCGAGGACGAGAAGATCGCTCACATGGCGCAGGCGGCCAGCCCGGCCGGTCTCGCCACCGAGCAGATCCTTCGAATCGTGCGCGACGCCGGCAAGATCCCGGTGGAGCGCGATGCCCTCTACAGCGTCGTCCGGGTGTGGAGCTGACGTGCTGAGGGTCGGGCGTATCCCCTACCTGAACTGCGAGCCGTTCTTCCACCGGCTCGCCGGGGTGGAGCTGGTGGATTTGATCCCGCGGCGCCTCGGGGAGGCGATGGGCGCGGGCGAGCTCGACGCGGGCCCGCTGTCGCTGATGGACTACGTTCGCCTCGAGTCCCGTCTCGTCCCCCTGCCCTATGGCATCGGCTGCGCGACCGGGGCGCGGAGCGTCCTCGTGTTCGCCGATCGGGTGCTGGCCGACCTCGCGGGCGCCCGTATCGGGGTCACCCTCGAGACCTCGACCTCGGTGGAGCTGCTGCGGGTGCTGCTGGCGCTGCGATACGCGGTCGAGCCCGCGGCCTGGGTCGGACCCGAGGAGCCGTGCGACGCGCAGCTGCTGATCGGCGACCAGGCCATCCGGCGGGTGACCGGCGGGCCGCCGGCGCGTCACGTGATCGATCTGGCGGTGGAGTGGCGGGACTGGACCGGCCTGCCGTTCGTCTTCGCGCGCTGGGCGATCGCGGCGCGGGTCCCGGCTCGGGAACGGCGCCGCCTCGAGAGCGCGCTCGACGAGGCGCTCGACCGGGGCCTCGACGCCCTGCCCGAGATCGCCGCGGCGCGCTGCGAACTCGGCTGGACCCGGGCAGAGGTCGAATCGTATCTGCGCAACTTCACCTTCCGCCTCGGTCCGGACGAGGAGAAGGGCGCCGCCGAGTTCGTCCGGCTCCGCGGCCAGATCGGAGCGGCCTGATGCTGGAGCAGATCCGCGAGAAGGTCGAGAACGGCAAGCGGCTGGACCGGGCCGACGGCCTCTGGCTGCTCACCGACGCCCCGCTGCTGGACCTGGGCAGCGTGGCCCACGAAGCTCGGCTGCGGCGGATCCCGGAGGCGCGCGTCACCTTCGTGATCGACACCAACCCGAACTACACCAACGTGTGCATTACCGATTGCCAGTTCTGCGCGTTCTACCGCCGGCCAGGCGACAAGGAGGCCTACACCTTGACGGTGGACGAGGTGCTGGCCAAGGTGGAGTTCGCGGTGCGGGAGGGCGCGACCACCGTGCTGCTTCAGGGCGGCCACAACCCGGTCCTGCCGCTGCAGTACTACCTCGACCTGGTGCGTGAGACGCGACGCCGATTTCCGTCGGTCACCCCGCACTTCTTCAGCGCCTCGGAGATTCGCACGATGTCCGATGTCGCGGGAAAGCCGGTGCCCGAGGTGCTGGCGCTGCTGAAGCAGGCCGGCCAGACGAGCATTCCGGGCGGCGGCGCCGAGGTGCTGTCCGAGAGGACTCGCCGGCGCATCGAGCCCAAGAAGGGCGGGCCGGCGGCGTGGCTGGACGTGCATCGCGAGGCCCATCGTCAGGGCTTCCGGTCGACCGCGACGATGATGTACGGGCACGTCGAGCAGCCGGAGGACATCCTCGACCATCTCGACTCGATCCGGGCGCTGCAGGACGAGCACGGCGGCTTCACCGCGTTCGTGCCCTGGTCTTTCAAGCCCGGCAACACCCTGCTCGAGAAGTGGATCAAGCAGTACAAGGGGCCGAACGCCTACCTGCGCATGCTGGCGGTGTCCCGCCTCTACCTCGACAACTTTCCGCACGTGCAGGCCTCGTGGTTCTCGGAAGGCAAGCGGGCCGGCCAGGTCGCGCTCTCGTGGGGGGCCGACGACTTCGGGGGGACGCTCTTCGAGGAGAACGTCCACGCGGCGGCCGACTTCGTGAACAAGACGACGGTGGACGAGATCATCACGCTGATCCGGGACGCGGGGTTCACACCCGCCCAGCGCACCACCGACTACGAGATCATCCGGACGTACTAGATCGGGTCCACCGGCGGCATGGACGTGATCAACCCTCTCGCGTGCGCCAGCTCGTAGAGGCGCTTCAGGGCGGCCCGGCCGTCGTCGCCCAGCCGCTTGGTGTAGTCGTTGACGTACATCAGCACGAAGCGGCGGCAGGTCTCCTTGTCGATCCCGCGCCCGTAGCGCATCGCGTACTCCAGCGCCTCGTCGACGTTGGCGTATGCGTAGTCGATCGCGTCGCGAAGCCCCTGGGAGATCGCGCGGTGGGTGTCCTCGCCCAGGTCCCGGCGCATCACGTTGATGCCGAGGGGCAACGGCAGCCCCGACTCCTTCTCCCACTCCTGCCCCAGGTCGAGCACCTTGTGCAGGCCCATGCGCTGGTGGGTGATCTGGCCTTCGTGGATGAGCAAGCCCAGGTCGGCCTGGCCCTCCAGCACCACTCGCGGGATCTGGTCGAAGGCCACCTCGATGGTGGGCGGGTCCCCGACGTAGAGGCGCAGCAGGAGCGCGGCGGTGGTGTGGCTGCCCGGGATGGCGACGACCTTCTCCTCGAGCTTCGCGCGCTCGATCGGCCCCTTGGCCACCAGGATCGGACCGTAGCCCTTTCCCATGGACGCTCCCGGATCCATCATCCGGTAGCGGTCGTGCACCAGGGTGTAGGTGGCGGCGGAGACCGCGGTCACCTCGAGCTCGCCGGTCCTCGCGCGCCGATTCAACGATTCGATGTCCTCCAGCACGTGCTCGATGGTGATGCCGGGGATCTTCACCTTGCCGGAGTTGAGCGCGTAGAACATGAAGGCGTCGTCGGGGTCGGGACTGTGACCGACGCGAATGAGCATGCAACCTCCCTCGGTGCGAGTCGAGATTGACCAGGCTTGCCACGCGCGACAAGATCCTCCAGGCGGCGCGGGAGGTCTTCGCGGAGAAAGGGTATCACAGGGCTCTCGTCGACGACATCGTGCGCGCCTCGCAGACGTCGAAGGGCGCGGTGTACCACCACTTCCCCAACAAGGAGGCGCTCTTCCTGGCTCTGGTCGACGAGTTCGCGGGCCGGCTCGCGGAGTCGGTGGCCTCCGCGATCGGCCGCGCTCACGGCGCGCTCGGCAAGGTGGAGGCGGCCGTGACCGCCGGGCTCGAGACCTTCGCGCGACACCGGGACCTCGCTAGGATTTTGCTGCTGGAGTCGGTGAGCCTCGGTCCGGCGTATCAGAGCAAGCGACAGGAGGTGCACGGTCGCTTCGCGGCGCTGATCCAGGTCCACCTCGACGAGGCGGCCGCCGAGGGGTCGATCCCGCCGGTCGACACGCGCGTGGCCACGCTGGCATGGCTGGGTGCGCTCAACGAGGTGGTGGTCCAGTGGCTCCATTCGGGCCGGCCGGATCTTCGCACCGAGGCGGTGCCGGCGCTGGTGCCGATGCTCCTGCGGAGCATCGGGGCGAAGTCGGCGGAGTGAGGCTCAGGGCCCCCAGACTCGGCCGAAGAGCGATCCGCGGTCCGTCGGGAACTTCATCGTGAACTGTCCGGCCTTGATGGCGCGGAGGATGGCGTCCGCATTCCGCACCGCGTCCACCTCGATCCAGGCGCGGCCGAAGTCCTCGTCGCGATGCGCGTCGTCGGTGGCCACCTTCGGCAGCGGGATCGTGTCCACGTCGTACTCGGCCTGGTACGTGCCGGTGTCGGTGACCTCGACCGCGTGGATGGGCATGCCGTCCCGCGTGATCGCCCGGATGCGCCGGAGAGTCTGCTCCACGGTCAGGGAGTACCGCGCGGGGTGGTTCAGGACGAACAGGGTCTCGCGGTCCCCGGTGACCTTGCCCACGTGCTGGCCCAGCGGGCGATAGTCGATCTCCACTCCCGGCAGCACCAGCATGCGATCGTCCGACGTGGGCAGCTTGAACCAGTACTCGTCGTCGATGCGGTCGTCGTGGTCCGTGAGGGCCAGGAAGTCATAGCCCAGCTCGCGATATCGGGCGACGACCTGCTCGGCGGGCAGGCGCCCGTCCGAAAACGTCGTGTGGGTGTGGAGATTACCCTTGAGCAGCGGCACTACGTCGCCGGCTCAGCGGGGATCGGATACGCGGGCGGGCGGCCCGGTGGGCGCCGAGTCCCAGACCACGCTGATACCCAGCGCCGGAGTGCCGGACGACCCCCACGGCGACTGGGCCACGTAGCTGCCGACCGGAGTCGAGGGCGAGGTCCAGCCCGACAGTCCGTACTTGGTTCCACCCTGGGTCTGTCCCACGAAGGGCTCGATGAAGGCCGGCTCGTGCCGGACCCGCACGTCGCTCCCGTAGAAATCCGCCTCGCGGGGACGGGTGACCTCGCGCGTGGCGGGGCCGGGCTCGACGATCTGGAACTGCCGGGGCTTCTCGGGGGCGGGGGCGTGGATCTCGACCGAGGTCTGGGCGCGGAGCGACGCGCTCGACAGCCCGAGCAGCACAGCCACCGTGACGACGATTCCCCTCACCCTCATGTTGAGCATAGTCTCAAACGCGCGAAGTGGCCGCAAGCGAAACGGGAACCCGTCACGGCGTGCCCTCTTGCGGGGCGGGCTTGCGGGCGCGGCCGGTCAGCGCGTAGAGCCACGGCATGAAGCCGCTCACCCACGCCTCGAACTCGATCTCGTCGACGATCTCCGAGTCGAGAAAGCGCGGCAGCGCATACCGATGCGTGTCCGGGCGCGCGACTCCAGGCTCGCAGGTGGTGGCGGACCGGATGCCGGCCTCCTCGAGGGCCGGCCACATGTCGACCGCCCATTCCCCGCTGGGATAGCAGAAATCGTCGGTCGGGGGCACGCCCAGGCTCTTCAGGGCGCCGCGGTTGTCCGTCACCTCCTGGCGAAGACCAACCGGGGATTCGCGGATCGCGTGGCGATGGGTATGGAGCGCTACCTCGACACCCTGGCGCGCTACCGTCTGGAGGTCCGCGCCGGACATCAGGCAAAGGATCCGCTGCTGGACCATGTCGTCGTACGGGAACCCGAGATGACCGGCGATGGTGCGAGCCAGGGCATCCTTGTCGCGCCCGCCCATCTTGTTGCGGTCCGCGAATGCGTACACGCGATCCACGGTGGCGGCGCGCTCCGCGGGGGTCGACGCGGTCAACGGCTCGACTTCGCCGACGACGTCGCCCGGCACGCGGCCGGCCGGACGGCTCCAGAACATGTAGTCGACCGCGAGGTCGAAGACCGGCCATCCGGGATGGAGCGAATAGTAACTGCACACGTAGACCATGGCCTCGGTCCTGGTCCGGGTCAGATCGGGCGCCACGAGGCTCGCGAAGTTGTAGTAGCCGTCGTCGAACGTGATCGCGATGGCGTAGGGCTCGTCGCCGTTCCGCTTGAGGTGATCGAGGCCATCACCGAGCCGCACGATCGGCACGTCCCAGCGCCGGATCAGTTCGAGCCGCCTCTGAAAGGTCGCGCGGTTCATGAAGAGCTGGGGGCGCCAGCGCTCTTCGTCGGACTGGGCGAGGCCGTGATAGGCCAGGATGAGGAGGGATCCGCGGACTCGGCGGCGGGCCAGCGAAAACAACCCGGCGGCTCGGGCCAGGCGAAGCAGCGTGTTTCTCACCGTCGGCCTCGACCGTTCGGCCTGCGATCGCTCACGCGGCCCGGTTTCCGGAGCGGGCGGGAGCCGACGGCTGCGCGGGCTGCGGCACGCTGGAGACACGTGGGGCGGCGTCCGCGGTGCCGGGAAGTCGCATCACGAGTCGCAGGGCTTCGCTCGGGTGCCGGAGCGCGTAGCCCCAGTAGGGGGTCACGACCGCCAGCAACCTCTTCCAGCTGAACGGGTAGCCGATCTCGGCCAGGGCGCTGCGGTGATAGGCGAGGACCTCCCGGGCGCCCGGGGACACGAGGCTCTTCGCCAGGAAGCGGTAGTAGTGCGAGAGGGCCTGCTGCACCCGGTCCTGGTATTCCGCCGGCTCCATGCACGACGGCCCGAACTTCACGAGGTGGCGGAAGCGTCCCGCGATGTACGTCTTCAGCCGGCCGGCGTAGGACGACTGCTCGCCGGGGTGAGTGCGCGTGAAGGTGAGGACCTGATGCACGAATCCGAAGTCCGCCGCGCGCAGGATGTCGTAGCAGGCGGCGACGTCGGCGTGAAAGTCCGACTCGTCGAAGAACGCGGGCCGCTGCCGAACGTAGTCCGCCCGGTACATCAGCGCCGAAGCGGACCCGAACACGCGGGGGCCCCCGAGCATCATCGCTCGCGACAGTTGCTTGCCCGGCACCACCGTGCTCGGGTACGGCAGCCCGTCCAGATCCACCTTCGTGCCGTCGAGCCGGTAGGCGCCGACGATGCCGACCGAGGGATGGGCTTCGGCCAGCTCCACCATCTCGCGCAGGCAATCCCGGAAGAGCCAGTCATCGGCGTGAACCATCTTGCAGTAGCTCGCGTTCGGCGAGACCTGCCGAAACGCGGTGTTCTGGCTGCCCATCACGTCCAGCAGCCGCTCGGTGCTGATCACCCGCACCCGCGAGTCCTTCTGGGCGTACCGCTCCGCTACCTCCAGAGATCGATCGGTGCTGCAGTTGTCGACGATGGTGTACTCCCATCGATCGTAGGACTGCGCGAGAACGCTCTCGATGCACTCGGCGAGGAACGCCTCACCGTTGTGCACCGGAGTGACGACGCTGACGAGAGGGGTCGGAGCCACGGTGACCTCGACGGGGCCCGCGTCAGCCGCCGTTCCGACCGGACTTGCGATAGTCCTCGCCCAGCTCCACCGCGTGGGGCGACGCGGCCGTCTTGTACATCGTGAAATGGGGATCGGTGATCTCGTCCACGTCCCGGTGCGTCGTGTAGTAGTAGAGGTTCAAGGCGCGCCGGTAGACCCCGGGCGGACAGCTCAGCGGCTTGGGCTGGCCATGGTTCGAGCCGTCGGCCACCTTGAACGCAACCATCCGGTTGAAGAGCGGCGCGATGGCCCGCTCGCAGCGAGTCATGTCGAGGTTCCAGAGCTCGAGGTGGCCGCCCCACTCCTCCTGCCAGCCCGGGTTCATGTAGATCAGGACATTGACCCGGCGGTGGGCTTGCAGCTTGTGATGCCAGTTGAAGTCGGCGTGGATGTTGAGGAAGTCCCCTCGCCCGGCGAGGTGGGGTCCTCCCCCGATGAAGTACGGGTCAGGCAGGAGGTTGTCGATGCCGGTCAGGGTCTCCACGAAGAGCAGGAACTGGCGCGAGTTGAGCTCCCGCAGCATCTGGCGCATCAGCGGTCGGAGCTTGGTCTCGTCGTGCTGGAATCGCCGGATGTTGTTCTTGTTGTCGCGGACCACCCAGTCGATGTCGTTGAGCAGGGGAAAGTCCCGCTCCACCGCGCCCGCGACGTCGGCGTCCAGGAAGTTGTCGATGACGACGTGTGGGAAGGGCTGGGCCGTCCGCCACTCGTCGGCATGTTGGAGAGCCAGTCTCGCGTACCGCGGGTCGTCGAACAGTCCCAGTGGCGCCGCCTCGATGGACACGTCACGCTCCGGCATGGGCTATCTCCTCACCTGGGCTGCTTGAAGGATCTGCATCAACGAATCGCACACGTAGTCGACCTTCTCGGCGGTCATGCTCATGCCGCACGGCAGATTGACGCCGAGCGGGCTGATCCGGTAGCTCACGGTGTTCCGCCGCCGGGCCTCCTCGGCCTGAGGCAGACCCTCATAGGCCGGCAACGAGCTCAGCGGATGGAAGACCGGCCGGCAGAGGGCCTTGCGCTCCTCCATCAGGGGGATCAGCCGGTCCTTGGTCAGTCCGAGACCGGCGTCCAGGATCGCGGTCACCATCCAGTAGGAGTTCTTCGTCCCAGGCGGCTCCACGTTCAGGGTCAGTCCCTCGACGCTGCGGAGCCGGGCCTCATACCAGCCGAAGATCTGGCGCTTGCGCTCCACCAACTCGTCGATTCGCTCCAGCTGGGCCAGGCCGAGCGCGGCCTGCATGCTGCTCATCTTGTACTTGTAGGCGATCTCGTGATTCCAGAAGTTGCCTCGCTCGGCCGGTCGGCGTCCGTGATCGCCCAGCACCAGGGCTCGCTCGTAGAGGTCCGGCCGGTCGGTGACGAGCATGCCGCCCTCTCCGGTGGTCATGGTCTTCGAGCCGTGGAAGCTGAAGATCGAGATGTCTCCGAAGGTGCCCGCCCGGCGACCCTTGGCCTCGGACCCGATCGCCTCCGCCGCGTCCTCGATGACCGCGATGCGATGTCGGGCCGCGATGGCCTGGATCGCGTCGTAGTCGGCGAGGCTGCCGTAGAGGTCGACCGGGATCACGGCCCGGCTGCGCGGGGTGATGCAGGCCTCGAAGGATTCCGGGGAGAGGCACCACGTCCCCGGATCGACGTCGGCGAAGATGGGGGTCGCACCAACGTAGCTGATGGGCGCCGACGACCCGATCCAGGTCAGGTCGGGCACGATGACCTCGTCGCCCGGGCCGACGGAGAGCGCGAGGAGAGCCAGGTGGACCGCCGATGTTCCCGACGGCAGCGCCAGGGCGTGACGACAGCCGAGATACTCTGCGAAGGCGCGCTGGAAGCGGTCGTGATACAGGTTGGCGTTCTCGTACCAGCACGTCGCGACCGCGTCCGTGACGTAGCTGATCTCTTTCTCGGTGATCCAGGGGCCGGATATCGTGATGCGATCCATGGTGGTCCTCAGACGATCCGGCATTCCGGGATCGGGATGATGAAGCGCCCGCCCTGCTGGCGGTAGGCCTGTTGCTGGGCCAGGATCTCGTCGGCGAAGTTCCAGGTCAGGAGCAGGAGGTAGTCGGGTCTCCGATCGAGGAGCCTTTCGGGGGCCAGGATGGGCAGATGGGTGCCGGGGGTGAACCGCCCCTGCTTCACGGTGCTGCGATCGACCACGAAGTCGAGGGTCTCGTCCCCGATCTGGAAGAAGTTCAACAGGGTACTGCCTTTCGCGGAAGCGCCGTAGGCGGCGATGCGCCGGCCCTGCACTTTCAGATCCTTCAGCGTGCTCACCAGCGAATCGCGGAGGCGCTCGACCTTGGCCCCGAAGCCACGATAGAAATCCTCACGCTCGACGCCCCACGCGGCCTCTTCGGCCAGCAGGCCGGTGACCGCCTGGCTGGGACGCGCGGCCTCGGCCCGCTCCGCGAAGATCCGGAGCGACCCGCCGTGGATGGGAATGCGCTCCACATCGCGGACGACCAGGCCGTGGCGCCGGAAGAGGCGATCGAGGGCGGTCAGCGAGAAATAGCAGAGGTGCTCGTGGTAGATGGTGTCGAACTCGCAATGGTCGATCAGGTCCTTGACGTACGGAACCTCGATCACCGCCACCCCATTGGGCTTCAGAATCGTAGCGATGCCGCGGACGACCCCGTTGAGGTCCGCGACGTGGGCGAGCACATTGTTGCCGTGCACCACGTCCGCGCAGTTGCCGGTCGCGGCCAGCTCCTCGGCGAGGGCGGAGCCGAAGAACTCGGAGAGCGTCGGGATCCCCCGCTCCTCGCGGGCGACCCGCGCGATGTTGGCTGCCGGCTCGATGCCGAGCACCGGGATGCCCTTGTGGTGATAGTGCTGGAGCAGGTAGCCGTCATTGCTCGCGATCTCCACGGCCAGGCTCTGCGGGCCGAGCCCTTCGAGGCCGATGAGCCGACGGACGATGTCCCCTGCGTTCTGGACGACGGTGTCGGAGAAGGACGAGAGGTACGCGTACTCCCGGAACAGGACCTCCGGGGGCACCGTCTCGGTGATCTGCACGAGTGAGCACGACGGGCAGAAGACGAGATCGAGAGGGAAGGTCGCCTCGGGCTGATTCAGCTCTTGCTCGGTCAGCAGCGCGTTGGCCAGCGGCGTACGCCCGAGCGAGAGGATGGGCCGAAGCCCGCCTTGCCCGCACGCGCGGCACGTGGGGGCCATGGCGTTATCCACGCGCCACCTCCTGCTCGGCGACCCAGCGAAGGGTCCCGTCGAGACGCCCGTTGTCGAGCAAGTGCTTGAACTGGGTGAGGCGGATGTACTTCCGTCCCTGGAAGTCCTCGAGCGTGAGGTTGACCTCCTGCAACGCGGAGTACAGCTCCTTGGCGCCGAAGGAAGCGTTCCACTGCGGCTTGAAGTCGGGCAGCGTCCGGTTCAGCTTGCCGAAATCCACCCGGTAGCTGCGCGGGTCGGGGCCGCCCCCGGCCGCATAGTCGACGGTGCAGCCGGGCACGGTCGAGCGCACGATCTCGGCCAGCTCGGACACCTGGTAGTTCTCCTCGTTGGAGCCGACGTTGAAGGCTTCGTTGTGGATGGCGGATCGGGGCGCGACCAGGGCCACCGCGAACGCCCGGGAGATGTCCTGGATGTGGACGATCGGTCGCCACGGCGTGCCGTCGCTCATGATCCGGATTCGCCCGGTGGTGTGGGCCCAGCAGACCAGGTTGTTGAGCACCACGTCGGCGCGCAGGCGGGGCGAAAGCCCGTAGGCCGTCGCGTTACGCATGAAGATCGGGCTGAAGCTTCCGTCGGCGAGCTTCGACACGTCTTCCTCGGTGCGGACCTTGGAGACCGCGTACGGGGTGATCGGCCGCAACGGCGCCTCCTCGGTGAGGATGTCATCGCCACCGGCTGCGCCGTACATGCTGCACGACGAGGCGTAGAGGAAGCGCTGGATCCCCGCGTCCTTCGCCACGCGCGCCAGATGGACCGAGGCCCGGTGATTGATGTCGAACGTCCAGTCCGCGTTGAGATCACCGAGGGGATCGTTGCAGAGCGCGGCCAGGTGCACCACCGCGTCGAAGCCGATCAGGTCCTCGACCGTCACGTCGCGGATGTCGCGCCGGATGACCGGGAGGCTCGCGGTTTCTTCGCCGAGCACGCAGTCCTCGAAGTAGAACGTATCCAGGCCGGCCACCTCGTGCCCCGCCGCGCGGAGCAGAGAGACCATCACGGATCCGATGTAGCCATTGTGGCCGGTGACGACGACACGCATGCTGCTTCTCCTATCTGGGGTGATTTCGAGTGGAGTCATCGATCGGGGCTCGGCGCGGGCGCCCGATGCATCCAGGTCGTCCAGGGCGCGTTGCCCGTGTGCCACAGGCTCTCGAGGGTCCGGACGTCACGCAGCGTGTCCATGCATTGCCAGAAGCGTTCGTGTCGATAGGCCGCGAGCTGTCCATCCGCGGCCAGGCGCTCGAGCGCCTCGACCTCGAGGTGGCCGTCGTCGCCGCCCAGGTAGGCGAACACCCCGGGCTCGAACACCATGAAGCCGCCGTTGATCCAGCCCTCGCCGATCTGCGGCTTCTCTTTGAACTCGCGGACCAGGTCGCCGTCGAAGCTCAGGCCGCCGAATCGGGCGGGCGGACGCACCGCAGTGATCGTAGCGATGCGGCCCCGGGCGCGGTGAAAGTCGAGGAGCTGGCCCAGGTCGACGTCGCTCACTCCGTCACCGTAGGTCAGCATGAACGGCTCGTCCTTCAGCCACGGCTCCAGCCGCTTGAGCCGGCCGCCGGTGAGGGTCTGCTGGCCGGTATCCACCAGGTGAACCGTCCAGTCCTCGATCTCCTTGCTGTGTTGCTGGATCTCCCCGCTCGAGAAATCGATGGTGATGCCGCCGCTCAGCATCTGGTAGTCGAGGAAGTAGCGCTTGATGAACTCGCCCTTGTAGCCGAGGGCGCAGATGAACTCGCTGAAGCCGTGATGCGCGTAGTGTTTCATGATGTGCCAGAGGATCGGTTGCCCGCCGATCTCGACCATGGGCTTCGGACGGAGCGCCGTCTCCTCGGACAGGCGTGTCCCGAGTCCACCCGCGAGTATCACGACCTTCATGCTCGGTCCCCTTCAGTCAAGTCTGGTGTCGGATGCACGAGCTCTCGGTTAGCGACTGGCGAACCTACCAAGCAAGCCAGGTGCCACGGAAGTAGCTGGGCTTCGACGGTAACTTACTGATTTAACTGGCAGGAATCGATCAGGCGAGCGAGAACTCTACTACACTAACTGGGCAACGCGGTTCCCCATCCCATGAAATCTGCGCGGGCGAGCGAGTGGCGAGGTGCCGGGCCGTGCGGGGCTACTCGAAAGAAGCCAAGAATCAGCACGTTACTGCGCTGTGGTTCGGCGCAACGTTTGCGCGGCGGCTATCCGCTCTCTCCGCCTGGCATTCGCTCGAAGGATCGGACGCTCGAGCAGGTAGAAGGAGAGCGCGGCCACTGCGATCGTGACCACGAACGGGATCGCGATTCTCAAAGGGCCGGTGAAGCCGAGTCTGAGCATGCGCGCCTCCCCGAGGACACCGGTCTGGATGGGGCTATGCCAGAGATAGACCCCGTAGGAGATGCGCCCGAGCCACACCAGGCCGGGCACGGTCAGGACGGCCTCCACCACGCGAGAAGGGGAATGAACGAGGTGGAGGAGAACGATGCCGACGCAGAGCGCGGCCACGAACAGCAGCCAGTGATAGGTGGCTGGGCCCGCGTATTCGGCGCGGTTGATCATGAGCGCCAGGGCGACGACCGACGCGATCGCGGCCGCGCGGATCGCGGTGATCCAGCGGCCCGTCCGTGGGATCAACCCCCACGACAGCAGTAGCGCGAGCAGACAGCCGATCAGCAGCGAATCGAGACGGGTCTCGAGGCTGTAGTAGTCCCTCAACAAGGAGGCTCGCCCCTGCCATCGGGCCGCCCGCAGGGCAGCGGAGCCGACGATCCCGGCGCAGACGACGGTGATGCACGCGAGACGGCGGTGGCGCGCTCTCAGCACGAGCAACAGGCCGAGGGGCCAGAGGGTGTAGAACTGCTCCTCGATCCCCAGCGACCAGGTGTGCTGCAGAAAGCTCATGTCGGTCAGGTCGAAAGCCCGCACCCAGTTGGACGCGTACGAGACAGAGGCGAGTGCCGCGAGCCAGACCCGAGGAGATTCGCCGTCCTCGAGGCGCGGGGTGAACACCCGCGGGAATGCCAGGGCCAGGACGAGCAAGGCCAGCAGGGCGGGGAGCAGCCGGAGCGCTCTGCGCAGATAGAATCGCTTGAGGTCGACCGAGCCGGCCTGCTCCCACTCCTGCAAGAGGAGACCGGTGATCAAGAATCCGCTCAGGACGAAGAAGATATCGACGCCGAGGAACCCGCCCCGGAAGCTGGCGATTCGGGCGTGGTAGAGCATGACCGTCAGGACCGCCACGCCGCGAACTCCGTCCAGGGAGTCGAGATGGGCCCGGCCGCTGCGGAACATGGTGCGAGTTGGTGATGGAGTCGGCTAGCGTCGCGGGCGGCGGAGGAACGCGCGGGAGAACTGGCCGACCGCCCGCCAGAAGAGCATCCGATCGCCCGGAAAGTGCAGGTCCGAGCGGATCCGGGGGTTGAAGCAGAGCAGGAAGAACTCGATGACCGTCCAGAGGCGGGCGCCGAAACCGACCTCGGGATCGCGCAGACGCGACTGCACGTAGCCGACCTCGGCCGGTACGAGCAGGCGGCATCGCAGGCCGTCGCGATAGGACACGGCCGGCTCCGGCGGTCGACCCAGGAAGCCATCGACCAGGAGCCGAGGAAAATCGACGCCCGCGTAGAGGGCATGATGAAGTGAGCCCCAGAAGCGAGCGTTCAGCTCGATGCACCAGAAGCGGTCGGTGGCCGGATCCCACCGGTACTCGACCATCGCCGCACCCTGCCACTGCATCGCGCGCAGCTTGTCCTCGGCATCGCGGGCCAGCTCACGATGGTGCCAGCTCGTGCGCAGAGAGCCGAAGCCACCCTGGTGGGGAGACTGGTGATTCATGAGGTTCGCGAAATGGGCTCTCACCTGCCCGTCCCACAGGAGGAGATACTCACCGGGCTTGGTGCCGGGCACGAATCCCTGCACCAGCACGCGGTCGTAGTCCTGAAGCAGATCGGCGGTCCGGCGACGCGCCTCGACGGCGCTGAGCGTTCGCACGATGTCGCCGTCGGCGCTTCCGCGCGAGTGGCAGCGGTCGGCCTTCAAGAAGACGGGGAACGGGAGCTTCCCGTACTCGGACTCCGGCGGCACCTCGTCGCGCACGAACAGGGTGGGCGGCACGTTCCTCCAGAGCGAGACGTCCGCGGCCAGTCGCTCGAAGAACTCGTACTTGCTCAGGGCGCGAAACACCACCTGCCGGTCGGCGGGAATGGGCATCAGGTGAGCGAACTCGTCCCACGCGTCACGGATCGCGAACAGGAAGCCTTCCGAGGGAACGATCACCCGGATCCCGAAGTCCCGGACGTAGTCGCGAAGCCACGGAAGGAAGCCCGGCGACAGGTAAGCGGGGGAGACTGCCGAGCGCGCGGCGAATCGAGACCGGAGCCCCAGCGCGTCGCTCGAGCCGGAGACCGCGTGCACCGGATAGCCGGCGTGGCCGAGCGAACGGATCACGCCGACCGAGCCAACCGCCTGCGCCTCCGCCACCAGGACCGGCCACTGCCGCCGCCAGCCAGGCGCCGCGGGCGAGCGGGCCGCCGGCCCCGCCTCGTGACCCACGCGGGCGTGGCCGCCGGCCGTGGTCACACCGGGTCGAGAGCCGGCCATGACCCGCCCGCTTCCACCAGCTCGATGAGATCGCGCTGAGGTGTCATCAGGAACACGATACGCCGGCCGCCAAACGCCACCGCCGGCGCGGCCGGAGCCAGGGGAAGGCAACGATGCTTGCGGAACCGCGTCAGCGCCGCGTCGAGATCTTCGACCTCGTAGCACAGGTGATAGAGTCCGCCGCGGGCGTCTCCGAGGAAGCGGGTGACCGGGCTGCCCTGATCGAGGGGCTCCACCAGCTCGATCAGGGTGCCGGGGGAGACCTCGGCGAACAGCACCCGGACGCGCTGGATCGGATCTTCGTAGACCGGGCTCACCCGCGCGGGGGCGAAGAGGGGCAGGAGGAAATCCTTGAGATACCGATCGATGTCGGCGACCGCATAGCCGACGTGGTGGAATTTCATGGTCGCGCTACAGACGGCCGAGTCGCTGGTGCATCAAGAGGGCGTCGACGAAGAACTTGGCGGCCCAGTTCAGGAGCGTGGCCGGCTGATAGGCCCCGAAGCGGAACGGGTACGATCCCCGCACGCCGTAGGCGATCTCGGGAGCGGCCTGCCGACCTGTGACCTGGGTCCCCACCACGTAATCCACCAGCTGCGAGGCCAGCTCGGCGTAGCCGGACTTGTCGTGGCCCATCATGACGAGCCGGAGATAGCTGCAAGCGAACTGGGCCGAGCCGGTCAGGCACGCCCACGAGCTGCCGCCGCGCCAGCCCGGGCGAATGCGGCCCGGCAGGAAGCCGGACCGCGGGTCGATCATGGGCCGGGCGCCGTCCAGCATCGTCCGAGCGACCTCGCCGAGAGTCGGATCCTCCACGACGCGCCCGGTCTCGAGAAGCCCCTGGATCGTGTAGCCCAGGTTATGGGTCAGCGGATACTGCGAGTCTTCGTCGGAGAATCCCGCTCGATACGGCCAGCCGTGCTGATCCATCAGCTCGGCGTAGTGTCGGGCCGACTGCTGTGCGGCCTTGACGAACGACGCATCACCCAGCACATCGCCGAGCTCGGCCAGTCCCCAGGACACCATCGAGTTGTACGAGAGATCTCCGTGCTCGGCTTCGGCCGACACGCCGTCTGCGAAGTAGGGCTGGTCTTTCATACAGGCGACCAGCCATCGGCCGGCGCGGGCGGCCGCGTCGCGCACCCGGGTGTCGTTCTCCCGCCGCAGGTACTGGGCCCAGCCCAGCAGCACCTGCCCCGTGTTGAACGCGACCGGTACCGGCCGGGCCGTGCCGAACCGGCCGGGGGTCGCCCCGCTCGGCATCTGGATGTCCACTTCCCACCGGGCCATGCGGCGCGCGCGCTCCCATACGGCGTCTGATCCGAAGATCTCGTGGTACCAGACGAAGGTCTGGAGGATGTAGCCAGTGGTCTCGGGATAGGAGACCGTCCATCCGTCGGCCAGCCCGTAGCCGTAGGACACCCCATCGTCCGCGGTGGCGTCCTGAGCGCGGGCCAGCCACTCGAGCGTCCCGTGGAGCGAATCCGTGCGGTTCTTGTGCTCGCGTCGCGCCGCGGCGTCGAGCCGGCGCATCGCCCACGCCGCGGCGATCTTCCGAGTCAGCCCGGTGATGGTCGTCGGCATGCGCCCGCTCTTCGCGGACTCTACTTCGGGTAGAGGGTACGGCCCGCGCGGGCGGCCGCGATGAGATCGGCGGTCACCTGGGCGGCCCTCACCGAGAAGAGGGGAACGCGATGGAAGGTCCAGCTGTGCAGCTGACCGGGAGTCATCAACTCGGGGAGTCGCCACATGTTCCGAGCCCGGGCGAACCGGCGAACCCGAAGCGTGAATGGCCGCTCCCCTCCCCGCTCGTCGCGAATGGTCACCGGTACCGCGACCTCCTCGCTCGGGACCGGGAACTCGTCGCCCAGCAACGCTTCCGCGTGGTGTACCTGGGTCAGGATCTCGAAGGGCTTGCCGAGGCCGACGATCAGGGTGTCCCGCCGAGCCATGAAGTCGAAGGGGCTGCCCGGCCCGAACGTGCTCGGGGCCGTGTCGTGCCCTTCGGTCAGCTCGGTGGCCAGCGGACCGAGTGCGGCGACCCGGTGGGTCGGATGCAGGCTCTGGCGTACGCCCTTCATCCGGCGGAAGAGCTCGGTGAGCATTCCCATCTGCGACGGAGTTCTCCGCACGTCGAATCGCGGCTCGCGCCGGAACGCGGCCACGGCGTCCGCGTCTTCGGCGCCGCCGAAATAGAAGGCGGGCATCGCGAGCGTCCGTGACGAGCCGCAGAAGGCCATGAGCTCGTGCAGCAGCTCGAGCGGCGTGCCCATGAACATCGGCACCATGTGATTGACCGAGCTGTGCACCATGAGGACCTCGAACGGTCCGGGCAGGCGGCTCTCGAGCTCACGGCGGAGATCGGCGGCCCCGAAGGTGCCGTTCACCGCCCGGATGAGCGGGTGGAGCCGAACGCGGAGAGAGTGATAGTGACCGCGCAGCGCCGAGACCTGCCCGGCGCCCAGATGGTCGACCGCCAGACCCGACAGGCGTTCCAGGAGGCTCACCCGCTCACTCACTCGATGCCGCGGCTCCGGAGATAGTTCAGGATCGCGGGCACCGACGTCAGGGCTGCGAAATCCTCGACCTCCAGGCTGACGTCGAAATTGCTCTCCAGTGCCACCATCAGGTTGATGTGGGCGAGCGAATCCCACTTCGACAGGTCCTTCTGGCGGGTGTTCTCGAGGATGAGGTCCGGCGTCACGCCGAGTGACGCAGCCATCGTGTCCCGCAGCTGCTCGAAAGCGCTCACGCCGGTGTGGACAGCAACGGGCTCTGCCCGGTCATGCGCTCGACGCGGGAGCCGCGTCGACGGCGTGCACCGGCACCTTGTCGACGTCCCGGCGGATCAGACCATCGAGGCTTCGCTGATGGCGCCCATCCGGGCGCGGCGCGAGCCCATGGTCGGTCAGGGGCCAGTGGCAGATCGCCGGGTCCAGCCCTTGAGCTAGCGCCTCGAAGCGGATGCACGGGTCGAGGAGGTCACCGGTGTACGTGTGCAGGATGTCGATGCGTAGCGGGACGACAGCTTCCGCGAGCGTCTCGAGGTGAGCGGTGAGGCGCTGGATGTCCGGGAGACTCAGTGGCGGCCGCTCGGGGCCGCGCGTATCGAGGAGCTCCGCGCGGGTTCTTGCGGCGAGCGCGCGCTGGACCGGATTCAGTAGGGTGCTCATCTGGGGCGGATCGCTCAACGACCCGAGATCTACCATATCCCCGACGACGAGAACTTGTCATCGGCAAATCTGGCCGCCGAGGGTGCTTCATCAGCACGCGCAAAGGTTGCGGATGCTCGGATTGGGAGATTGATTTTCACACCGAGATAAGTGAGAGTGGAAAATGTAGCCGGGACACGGGAGCAGGACCGGGAGAACTCTTTCCCAGCCTGATTTCAGGAGCGGGTCAACCGCGAAAGGACCTCGGTGAACTGGGCAAGTCCCGCGGGCTTCAGGATCACCTCGGAGGCTCCCAGCGCGATGGCCTTCCGGGTCTCTTCATCGCCCGCGTGAGCCGAAAGGATGACGACAGGCACGTGAGGAAACCGGCTTCTGATTCGGGTAAGCACAGCCAACCCGCCAAGGCCTGGCATGACGAGGTCGAGAAAGACACCCTGGACGCTGCTGGACTCCAACAGTCGAAGACCCTCGGTTCCATCCAGGGCCACCAGCGCATCGTGACCGAAGGTCCGGACCGCTTCCGCGATCATTTCCGCGACCGACGGATCGTCGTCCACCACCAGGATTCTCATGGGTTTTGTCGCCCGCCAGTATCGGGACGCGTCCAGTCTACGTCAAGGGTCTGCTTGCGCCCGGTCATTTCTTCCCGATGAGCCCCACCTCGATCCTCATCATCGACGGGCGGTCGGAGGGTCGTGCCAGCCTGGGCCGGATCGTCAAGGAGGCCGGGCACACCGCCCTGGAGGCAGGTACGACCGGCGAGGCGCTGGCTCTCCTGTCCAGCCTTCACCCCCAATTGGTTCTGTTGGACCTCGACACGCTCGACACGAGCGGCATCGACTTGGCCCGTCAGATCAAGCTCGAGAGTGCCGACGTCCCGGTGGTGCTTCTGTCCGGGTCGGGAGACCGAGACCTGGTGGTCAAGGGCATGCGGACCGGCGCCTACGATTTCCTGGTGAAGCCGGTTGCTGGTCCGGCTCTGCGTGAGGTGATCAAGTCCGCCCTGGCCCAGACGGACAGTCCAGCGCTCGTTGCCGCGCAGACGGGAAACGGCTCTGGGGCCAGCCAGGCTTCGGTGGACCTGGACCTCCTGTTCAGGAACAGCGAGCGGATGCGAGCCGTCGAGGACATCGTCCGTCGGGCGGCCGACACGAACGCGACCATCCTGCTGCAGGGGGAGAGTGGCACCGGCAAGGAGATGGTGGCCCGGGCTATCCACTATATATCGGACCGACGGGACAAGCCCTTCCTGAAGGTCAACTGCGCGTCGTTGCCGGGGGACCTGCTCGAGTCCGAGCTGTTCGGTCACGAGAAGGGGGCCTTCACCGGAGCCCACCGGCGGAAGCCTGGCAAGTTCGAACTGGCCCACCGGGGCACGTTCCTGCTCGATGAGATCGGGGAGATGCCGCTGGGGCTTCAGGCCAAGCTGCTGCACGTCCTGCAGGACGGCCAGTTCTTCCGGGTCGGAGGCAGCGAGGTCATCACCTCCGATGCCCGGCTGATCGCCGCGACGAACAAGAACCTGGCTTCGGTGATGGCGACCGGGCTGTTCCGCGAGGACCTCTACTACCGGCTCAACGTGGTCGCGATCTCGATCCCTCCCCTGCGGGAGCGACGGGAGGAGATCCCGGTTCTCGTCGAGTACTTCATGAGCCGGTTCTGCCGGCAGTACAATCGGGACGCGCTCAAGATCTCGGCGGGAACCGTCCGCCTCCTCCAGGACTACGCCTGGCCCGGCAACGTCCGGGAGCTCGAGAACATGATCAAGCGCGCGGTGGTCCTGCAGACCGAGGCGCTCGTCCAGCAGGAGATCGCCCTTCGTAGCGAGAAGCCTTGGACTCCGAAGCCGGAGGGGGGGCCGCCGATCGCTGCGCCGGTACACCCGGTGGCGTCGACTCCCGAGGCCGAGATGGGTCTGAAGGACATCGCCCGGCGCGCCGCCATGGCGGCAGAGAAGGCGGTGATCAAAGAAGTGCTCGAGAAGGTGCGCTGGAATCGGGCGGAGGCCGCGCGACTCCTGAAGATCAGCTACAAGGCGATGCTGTACAAGATCCGCCAGGTCGGCTTGGACGATCGTCCTGAGCGAGGTTCTGGTAGGAAATGATTTGCTTCGTTTGTCCCGGTTGATTCCTTAAGTGCGTGTCTGAGTTGTTCTAGATTTTCTGTTAGTTCTGCACACTCCCCTTCCCCGTCGCTCGTGTCGCAACCGCAGTGAATTCACACGATAGGGATCCTCGCTCGCCCGCGCTCCGCTGATTGTTCATCGGTGGCGCAAGACTTGCTCAGGGTTCGAGCAAGACGTCGAGTAACTAGAGCACGATGCGCGTGATCAACCTGTCATTCGAGGGGAGGGGCTACGTGAGCGAGTTCATGGATACCCAGACGGGGGTATTTCATGAGGAGGCGTTCCGCCACCTGCTGACGCGGGAGGCGGGCCGCGCAACGCGCTACCAGGATTTCTTCTCGATCTGCGTGCTGCGGCCGGACGTGCCGGGCGCGGACCGTGAGCAGATGGGCCGGGAAGTCGAGCGGGCGATTTCCGAGAAGATCCCCGAGTTCGTTCGCGCGACCGACCTCGTCGGTCAGCTGTCATCCGCGATCGCCGTCATCCTCCTTCACACTGCCGGCGCAGATGCCCTGCGCGTGGCGGAGCGCATCCGGGCCAACATCGAGCAGGTCGCCTTCCGCGAGGGGCCGGAAGGACGGCCCCAGCGGCTCACCGTCAGCGTCGGAAAGGTCTCGTTCCCTCATGATGGGCATACAGATTCCATCCTGCTGTCGCAGGCGATGGCCTACCTGGCTCAAGCGGTTGAGCGTGGCGGCAACCAGGTCACTCACACCAGCGGGAATCCGGAATAGGCGGTAGAGGACGCAGCATGAACCTCCTAGTGCTCGACGAATCCTTGGAACTTGCCCTGTTGATCGGGCGTATTGCCCCCCTGCGCGGCTGGCAGCCGCACTTCATCGGGTCGTTGCACGAGATGGAGCTGGCGGTGCAGGCGCATGGGCGGCCGGCGTTGACGGTGGTGAACCTGCAGGCGCCGCTGACGGCGTGGGAAGTGG
>DATFYA010000102.1 GCA_035315345.1 Candidatus Methylomirabilota bacterium | reverse complement strand
CTCCGCCCTCGTGGGCCGACGCAGCTGTCCGATTCTAGCTCAATCTCCACCGCCGGCGGCGCATGCCTCGCTACCGGGAGATTGCCCGCATCGTGTCAAAGAACATACCGTCCCGTGAGGATCCTTCTCGTATAATCTGCGCATCGCCGCGGCGTTCCCGCTCTTCGTCCCTGGCCTTCTCCGCAGTGCGAACGTGCCCGAAAGGAGACCGAGACCCCTCATGAGTCAGCTTCGCCCGTCCTCCTGCTGTCGCTTCTCCGTCATCGCCGTCCTGATCATCGCCCTGTTCACCACCCTGGCCGCCGGGCCCGCCGCTGCGGCGCCCTCGGGTCAGCTCACGTGGGCCGTGCACATCTCGCTGGCCCCGACGTGGTTCGACCCCGCGGAGACGCCGAGCCTCATCACGCCGTTCATGGTGCTCTATGCCATGCACGACGCGCTCGTGAAGTTCACGCCGGGGGCCCCCCAGGGCAAGAGCCTGGCCGAGGCGTGGTCGCAGTCCAAGGACGGCCTCGTCTACGAGTTCGTGCTCCGCAAGGGCGTCAAGTTCCACGACGGCGAGGTGATGACGGCTGACGACGTCAAATTCTCGTTCGAGCGCTACCGGGGCGCTTCCGCCAAGCTCCTCAAGGATCGGGTGGCCTCGGTGGAGGTCGTCGACCCGTACAAGGTGCGGTTCCATCTCAAGAAGCCGTGGCTCGACTTCATGACGTTCTTCGCGACCCCCGCTACCGGGGCGGCCTGGATCGTCCCCAAGAAGTACGTGGAGAAGGTGGGCGACGAGGGCTTCAAGAAGGCGCCGGTGGGCGCGGGCCCCTACAAGTTCGTCTCCTTCACGCCCGGTGTCGAGCTGGTGCTGGAGGCCTTCGAGCAGTACTGGCGCAAGAGCCCGAGCGTGAAGCGGCTGGTGCTGAAGGTGGTGCCGGACGAGGCCACGCGGCTGGCCGCGCTCAAGCGCGGCGAGGTGGACATCGCCTACTCCATCCGCGGCGAGCTGGCCGAGGAGCTGCAGAAGACGCCCGGCCTCACCCTCAAGCCGGCGGTGATCCAGGCCCCGTTCTGGCTCTACTTCGCCGACCAGTGGGATCCCAAGTCGCCGTGGCACGACGTGCGGGTGCGACAGGCGACGAGTCTGGCCATCGACCGGCCGTCGATCAATCAGGCCCTCACCCTCGGCCACTCCAAGCTGAGCGGCAGCATCATCCCGAGCTCGTTCGAGTACTACTGGCAGCCGCCCGCGCCGGTCTACGACCCCGCTCGCGCCAAGCAGCTGCTCGCCGCGGCGGGCTATCCGTCGGGCTTCGACGCCGGCGAGTACTTCTGCGACGGCTCGTACGCCAACCTGGCCGAGGCGGTCGGCAACTCCCTGCAGCAGGTGGGGATCCGGGTGAAGCTGCGCCCGCTCGAGCGGGCCGCGTTCTTCAGCGGCTACTCGGAGAAGAAGTTCAAGAACCTGATCCAGGGTGCGAGCGGCGCCTTCGGCAACGCGGCCACCCGCATCGAGGCCTTCGTGGCCAGCGGCGGCGCCTACGTGTACGGCTCGTATCCTGACATCGACGGCCTGTTCAAGGAGCAGGCGGCCGAGAACGATCCCAAGCGGCGCGAGGCCACGCTGCACCGCATCCAGCAGCTGGTCCACGAAAAAGTCCTGTACGCGCCGATCTGGGAGCTGGCCTTCCTCAACGGGGTCGGGCCGCGCGTGCAGGAGTCGGGCCTGGGTCTGATCGCGGGCCACGCCTACTCGGCGCCCTACGAGGACCTGGCGCTGAAGGGGAAGTAGACGCGGGCTTGCTGAACCACCCCTCACCCTGCCCTCTCCCTTGAGAGGAGAGGGTACTCAGCGGAGAGGGCACTCGGCGGATCCCCTCTCCCCGCTGGGGAGAGGGCAGGGTGAGGGGGTCCGCTCAGGAGCCGCGCAGACGCGGGTCGAGCTTGTCGCGGAGGGCGTCGCCCAGCAGGTTGGTGCCGAACACCGCGAGGCTGATGGCGAGCCCGGGGAAGATCACCAGCCACGGCGCCTTTTGCGCGTACTCGGCGGCCGCGATGGAGAGCATCCGCCCCCACGACGGATAGGGCTCGGGCACCCCGAGGCCCAGGTAGGAGAGCGCGGCCTCGCCGAGGATCGCCCCGCCCAGCTGCGCGGTCACGAGCACGATGAAGGGCCCCACCGTGTTGGGCAGGATGTGGCGGAAGGCGACCCGCCGATGGCTCACCCCCATCGCGCGCGCCGACTCGATGTAGACGAACTCGCGGATGGCGAGCACGCTCGAGCGGATCAGGCGCGCGGCCCGCGGCACGATCACCACCGAGATCGCGATGATCGTGTTCATGAGTGACGGCCCGAGCGCGGCGGCCATGACGAGGGCCAGCACCAGGATCGGAAGGGCCTGCATGATGTCCATGAGCCGCTGGGCGATCAGGTCGACCTTGCCGCCCAGGTAGCCCGAGACGAGCCCGATCAGCCCGCCCGTTCCGGCTCCGAGCAGCGTGGAGGCGAGGCCGACCAGCAGCGAGATGCGCGAGCCGTGCACCACGCGGCTCCAGAGATCGCGGCCGAGATTGTCGGTGCCGAGCCAGAACTCGGCGCCCGGCGGCACCAGCACGCGGCCGGAGGTCCGCACCGGGTTGTGGGTCGCGAGCACGTCGGCGAAGATCGCGGCCACGATCAGCAGCACCATCAGCAGGCCCCCGAGCGCGCCCAGCGGATTCTTTCGCACGAACAGCCAGACCGCGGCGCGCCACGTGCGCTCCGCGAGATGCCGCTCGGGGACCGCGACCTCGATGGCGTTGATCGCCATCACGCCTGCCCGTACTTGATGCGGGGGTCGAGCCACGTGTACAGCAGGTCGACCACGAGGTTGGCGGTCACCACCACCACCGCGATCAGCATCGCCAGGTTCTGCACGATCGGGTAGTCGCGGCCCTGGATGGCGTCCACCAGGTAGCGGGCCACCCCGGGCAGGTTGAACACCGTCTCGGTGACGATCAGGCCGCCGATCAGGAACGCGAACTCGATGCCGATCAGGGTGATCACCGGCAGCGACGCGTTCTTGAACGCGTGCCGCCACACCACCTGCGTGCTCCGCTGGCCCTTGGCCCACGCGGTGCGGATGTAGTCCTCCCGCAGCACCTCCAGCATGGTAGAGCGGGTGATGCGCATGATCAGGGCGGAGCTGCGGTAGCCGACCGCGAGCGCGGGGAGCAGGAACTGGAAGAGGTTGGCCCCCAGGTTGTCGAACGGGGAGACGTAGGTCATCGACGGGATCCAGCCGAGCGAGCGAACCAGCAGCAGGATGACGATCATGCCGAGCCAGAACGAGGGCATCGACAGCCCGGCGAGCGAGAAGACCCGGAGCGCGTAGTCCACCGGCCGGCCGCGGCGGACCGCGCTGATCACCCCGGTGGGCACCCCGAGCAGCACCGAGAAGCCGAGGGCCAGCACCGCCAGCTCCAGGGTGACCGGCAGGCGCGGCTTGATCACGTCCCAGGCGGGCAGCTCGTAGCGGTACGACTTGCCGAGGTCGCCGCGGACGAAGTCGCCGAGCCAGTTGAGGTACTGGATGGCCACTGGCTTGTCGATGCCGAGCTCGGCTTCCAGGCGATGCCGGTCGGCCTCGTCCACGTAGCCGGCCGACTCGAAGATGATGTCGGTGATGTTGCCGGGGGCCAGCCGCATCAGCACGAAGATGAGCATGGACATGCCCAGCAGGGTCACGCCCGCGATGATCACCCGCTTGAGGATGTAGATCTTCACGTCATCCCCCCGTGCGCGGCGCGGGAACCGCTACTTGGCCATCCAGACGTCCTGGCGGCGGCTCACGTTGTAGATCGAGTTCTCGTGCACCGCCCAGCCCTTGACGTGCGGCCACATGACCCAGTGCTGCTTGCCCCAGCCCAGCACCGGCCGCGCCCCGTCCGCCTGCAGCTTGCGGTCGATGTCGTTGACGAGCGCGAGCCGCTTGGCCCGGTCGAGGGTCTGCGACTGCTCGAGCATCAGCCGGTCGATCTCCTCCGAGCAGTAGCCGGAGAAGTTGCGCTGCGAGCCGCAGCGGTAGTTCTCGAAGAGCTGCGCGTCCGGGTCGTCGATGCCCACCCCGGTGAGGTTGAGCGCGACCTGGTACTCGAGCCGCGTCATCTTGGGATGCCACACCCCGGTCTCGATCTGCTCGAGCGTGGCTTCGATCCCCACCTGCTGGAGCTGGTCGACCATCCAGCTCGCGGTATCCACGTAGATGGGCAGGGCCCGGGTGGACAGGGTGAACTTCAGCGGGTTGTTCGCGCCGAAGCCGGCCTCCGCGAGCAGCTTCCGCGCCTCCGCCTTCTGCTTGGCCGGGTCGCCCATGCCGGCAAGCCGGCTCACCTCCGCGGCGGGCAGGCCCCACACCCCGGCCGGCTTGGGCAGGAGCGCCCCGCCGAAGGTCGCCGCGCCCTGGCGCGGCCCGATCAGGTAACCCTTGCGGTCCATGGCCAGGTTGATGGCCTGGCGAACGCGCCGGTCCGTGAACGGCGCCTTCTTGAAGTTGATGAGGACGTTGTCGTTGACGTTGCTGTCCGCCTCCACCACCACGAGCTTCGGCGCGCCCTTCTTGGCGTCCTCCGCGTTGGCGCGGTTCCACCCGGTGCCCGCCACGTCGAGCTGACCGGACTGCACCGCGGCGATCTGGGTCGAGCGGTCGCGGATGACCACGAACTTGAGGCCGTCGAGATAGGGTCGGCCCTTGACGAAGTAGTCGGGGTTCTTCACGTACTCGACGTACTCGCCCGGCTTGTTCTCCTTCAGCTTGAACGGGCCGGTGCCGATGCACTTGTTCTTGAACTCGGGGAGCGGGACGTGGGCCGGATACACCGGCGAGTAGCCGGAGGCGAGCATCAGCAGCAGCGACGGCTGCGGCTTCTTCAACCGGAACACCACCGTGTGGGGATCCGGCGCCTCGATGCCCTCCACGTTCTCGTACCAGAGCTTGCGCGGATTGACTCTCAACCGGCCCTTCGCATCCGGGGCGCCGCGCACCAAGTCGAAGGTGTACTTGACGTCCTGCGAGGTGAAGGGCTTGCCGTCGTGCCACTTCACATCACGCCGCAGCAGGAACACCAGGTTGCGGTGGTTGTCCTGCCACGACCACTTCTCGGCCAGCTCGGGAATGATCGTGTCGCCGCTCTCCTGCTTCTTGGCCGGATCGTAGTAGACCAGGTTGTTGAAGCAGGGGCTGGCCTGCTGCACGACCGCCACCGTCGATTCCTCGTGCGGCGACAGGCTCGGCGCGGCGCTGAGCGGCGCGGTGACCAGCACCCCGCCGTACTTCGGGGTCTGGGCGGAAGCGGCGAGCGGCAGGAGCGGCACGGCGATCAGCGCCGTCACCGCGGCGAGCGGCCAGAGCGGGCGGAAGCGAACCATGGCAACCTCCTCGAGAACGGGAAGGGCCGGTGCCCGATCGAATGGTGGCGCGGAGTATATCGGAGCCGGCAAGGCTCTGCAACGAGGACCCGTGATCTATCGCGCGAGCCAGGCCCGCAGGATCAGATGCGGCGGCAGGTAGAGGACGAGCCAGAACGAGACGGTGAGCACGGCGAGGTAGACCCACGGGTGAGGCCGCGGCCGGGGCGCCCCGAGCCCGTGGACCCAGTTGACGTTCTCGGCCGGCTCGGTGAGCGCGTAGGTCACCGGCAGCACGATCGCGGCGAGCAGGCTCTGCCACGCCCACGCGCGCCGGTCGTAGCCGAGCCGTGCGACCAGCCAGAGCAGCCAGATCGGCAGCAGCACGTGGAACAGCGAGAGCGCGCGCAGGTAGCGCGGCAGCGACCGGTCGAACATGTAGGCGCTCATGCCGAACATCGAGCGCCCGGTGAGCAGCCGGCCGAAGAAATCCACGTTCCAGGCCAGCTCGGGCAGGAGGACCGCGAGGGCCATCATGCTGGCCAGCAGCGGGCTCTCCAGCCAGACTGCGAGCCCCGACCCGAGCAGGGCGATGTCGGAGAACCACAGGAAGTTCCGGGGACCGTA
>DATFYA010000101.1 GCA_035315345.1 Candidatus Methylomirabilota bacterium | reverse complement strand
CTGCTGCTCATCGCGCTGCTGGTGGCCGCGGCGCTGCTGGCGCCGGTGCTGTCCACGCACCCGGACGACGTCTTCGAGCTGCACCCGTCCCAGCGGCTCCAGGCGCCGAGCGGCACGCACTGGCTCGGCACCGACCGCATGGGCGCGGACGTCTACAGCCGCCTGCTCTTCGGGGCGCGCATCACGATCCTCATCGGGCTGATCGCGGTCGGCGCCTCGCTGCTGATCGGCGTGCCGATCGGCCTGGTGGCCGGCTACCACCACGGCTGGGCGAGCGACGCGCTCATGCGCGTGTCCGACATCTTCCTCGCCGTGCCGCAGGTGGTGCTGGCCATCGCCATCGCCCAGACCCTCGGCCCGTCGCTGCCCAACGTGATCCTCGCGCTCTCGGTCACCTACTGGCCGTGGTTCGCCCGCGTGGTCTACGCCGAGACGCGCGCGCTCCAGAAGGAGGCCTTCGTCGAGTCCACCGCCGCGCTCGGGGCCTCGCCCTGGCGGCTCACCGTGCTGCACGTGCTGCCGAACATCGCCTCGCCGATCATCGTGCGCTCGTCGATCGGCATGGGCTTCACCATCCTGACCGCGGCCGCGCTCGGCTTCCTCGGCCTCGGGCCCCCGCCGCCCACGCCGGAGTGGGGGCGGACCATTGCGGAGTCGCGCGAGTTCCTGCCCGATGCCTGGTGGTACGCGGCGGCGCCGGGCGTCGCCATCTTCCTCACCGTCATGGGCTTCAACCTGCTGGGCGACGGCCTGCGCGACGTGCTCGACCCGCGGCTGCGCCGGAGCCCTGCGCGCGATGGCTGAGCTGCTCGCCGTCCGCGGCCTCCGCGTGGACTTCGGCACCGACCGAGGGCCGGCGCAGGTGCTCGACGGCATCAACCTCGACATCGCGCCCGGCGAGGTGGTGGGGCTCGTCGGCGAGAGCGGCTGCGGCAAGACCACGCTGGCCCGCGCGATCCTCGGCATCCTGCCCGCGGGCGCCGCGCGCATCCGCGGCGGCGAGGTGCGCTTCCGCGGCACGGATCTGCTGCGTCAGGACCCGGCGACGGTGAACGACCAGATCCGGGGCCGCGCCATCACCTTCATCCCGCAGGACCCGTTCACCTCGTTCAGTCCGCTCTTCCCGGTCGGCACCCAGATGATGGACCTGATGAAGTGGAAGTCCCCGCGCGCGCGGGACCAGGCGCGGCCGCCGGCGCTGTTCGGGCGCTATCCACGCGCGCGCCGGCAGGCCGACCGCGAGGCGGTGCTCGAGGCGCTGCGCGCGGTGCAGATCCCCGAGCCGGCGCGGGCGCTGCGCCGCCTGCCCCACGAGTTCTCCGGCGGCCAGCGCCAGCGGCTGATGATCGCGATGGCGCTCTTGCCCCAGCCGGATCTGATCATCGCGGACGAGCCCACCACCGCGCTCGACGTGACGATCCAGGCGCAGATCCTCCGGCTGCTCCGCGCGCTGGTGAAGGAGCGCGGGGTGTCCGTGCTCTTCACCACGCACGATCTCGGCACCGCGCACGAGCTGTGCGACCGCGTGGTCGTGATGTACGCCGGCCAGGAGATGGAGGCGGCGCCGACCGACGCCTTCTTCGGCCGCCCCGCGCATCCTTACACGCGGCGGCTGCTGGCCAGCGTGCCGGGCCCCGACGGCGAGATCCGCGACATCCCGGGCGAGGTGCCGAGCCTGGTGGGCCCGCCGGCGGGCTGCCGGTTCCACCCGCGCTGCGACTACGCCACCGCGGAGTGTCGCGTGGAGCGCCCGGCGCCTCGGGCTCTTGCCGACGGTCACGACGTGCGCTGCCACCATCCCGTCGACGCCCCGGCCGAGGCCGCGAAGTGAGTGCGTCCGCCCCGCTGCTGGAGCTGGTCGACGTCGCCCGCCACTTCCCGGTGCGCAGCGCCTTCGGCCGCCGCGTGGGCTGGCTGCGGGCCGTCGACGGCGTGTCGTTGCAGGTCCACCCGGGCGAGACCCTGGGCCTCGTCGGCGAGAGCGGCTGCGGCAAGTCGACGCTGGGCAAGACCGTGATGGGCATCTACACGCCGACCGCGGGCGAGATCCGCTTCGCCGGCCGCGAGATCGGGCGGCTGCCCCGCCGCGCGCGGCGTGCGGTCGCCAAACATCTACAGTACGTCTACCAGGACCCCGGCGCCTCGCTCGACCCGCGCTGGAAGATCCGGCCGCTGCTGCACGAGCCGCTGATCATCCACACCACGCTGACGCGTCCCGAGCGGGAGCGCGAGGTGGGCACGATCCTGGCCGCGGTGGGCCTGCCCGACGCGCACCTGGACCTCTATCCGCACGAGCTGTCCGGCGGCCAGCAGCGCCGCGTGGGCCTGGCGCGCATCCTGACCCTGCGGCCGCGCCTGGTGATCCTGGACGAGCCGACCTCGGGGCTCGACGTCTCGGTCCAGGCCAGCGTGCTCAAGCTCTTCCGGAGCCTGCAGCAGACGTTCGCGCTGACCTACGTGTTCATCTCGCACGATCTCTCGGTGGTGCGCGCGATGTGCGCGACCATCGCGGTGATGTACCTCGGCAAGATCGTCGAGCACGGCCCGACCGCGCGCGTGTTCGAAGCGCCGCGGCACCCGTACACGCAATCGCTGCTGGCCGCGGTGCCGCGCATCGGGGGGCGGCGGGTCACGCAGGACTTCGCGCTTGAGGGTGAGCCGCCGAACCCGCGCGACATTCCGAGCGGGTGCCGGTTTCGGACGCGGTGCCCGCTGGCGCAGGCGCGGTGTGCCGAGGAGGAGCCGGCGCTGCGGGTCGTGGACGGGCGCGCCGTCGCCTGCCACTTCGCCTGAGGGAACTGCTCCCCTCACCCTACCCTCTCCCCTCACCCTACCCTCTCCCCTCACCGGGGAGAGGGAGAGTCTCCTCACTAACCCCCTCTCCCCACCGGGGAGAGGGCAGGGTGAGGGGCGAGGCGAGCCGCTTCGCTAGCCGGGCAGTCCGGCGAGCCGCAGCGCCTCCGCCACCTGCTCGACGTCCTCCGCCCGCCGGTACGGCAGCGGGCGCACGAGCGCATCGACGTCCGCGTGCGGGTCGGCGGCCCAGATCCGCTGCACCACCGCCGCCGCCTCGTCGCGCCGGCCCAGTCTGGCCAGGATCGCGGCCAGGTACGTGAGCTGATGGGGCACCGGAAGCGGCTCTCGCCGTACCGCCGTCAGCGCTTCGTCGAACCGACCCTGGTGGTAGAGGGCCTGGGCAAGCCGCAGCCAGTACCTGGGCACCGGATGCTGGGGGTTGAGGCGGAGCGCGCGATCCAGCCAGCGCTCCCCTTCGCCGGGCCGGCCGGAATACGTGGCCAGCTCTCCCATCTGGCAGACCATCCGGTCGTTGTTGGGATTCAGGGCCAGCGCGCGCTCGGCATGGAAGTCCGCCTTGTCCAACTCCTTCCACTGGAGATGGAACGCGGAGAGCATGCGGTGCACCTCGCTCTCGCCGTCGTCGAGCGCGTATGCGCGCTGAATGGCGTCCCAGCAGCGGGTCACCAGCGTGTGGTCGGGCTCGAAGAACGTCCGCTGGAAGAGCGCGCACGCCAGCCACGCGTGCGCGAGCGCAAAGACCGGGTCGAGGGCGATGGCACGCTCCAGCATCTCCATGGCCCGGGTGTTGTCTTCCCGCGTCCAGCGGTGGTGATACTCCCGGCCGCGAAGGAAGTAGTCGTAGGCCACGAGGCTCTCGGTCGGCGCCCGTCGCATCCGCACGGTCGCCGCCGCCTCCACGCGGCTCACCAGCGTGGCGACGACCATCCCGACGACGTCGTCCTGCACGGCGAACACGTCGGACAGCTCGCGGTCGAATTGCCGTCCCCAGACGTGCGCCCCAGTCGATGCATCGATGAGATTGACGGCGAGGCGCAGGCGCTTGCCCTCTCGTCTGATGGTTCCGTGGACCACGTACTGCACCCGCAGGTCGGCGGCGACACGCCTGGGGTCGCCGTCCGGCCCGCGCAGCGTGTAGCTGGTCAAGGGGGAGATCACGAACAGAGAGCCGAAGCGGCCGAGGGCCGAGGTGATGTCCTCGGCGATCCCGATCCCGAAATACTCGTCCCGGACGTTGCCACCGGCGTTCGCGAACGGCAGCACCACGAGCGAGGCGCGCTCGCGAGGCGCCGATGGGCCGCCGGGCAGCGGATCGGCCGGTCCGTGGGTCCGGAGCGTCTCGCGGAGGCGCATCGTCTCGGCGCTGGGGGCGACCCCGAGGTGCCGCTGCAGCGCCGCCACGCACGCGTCGTACTGGCGGACGGCCGCCGACCGACGACCGGCCCGCGCGTAGAGGCCCATCAGCAGGCGATGCGCGTCCTCGTTCGCGGGATCCTGTGCGAGCAGCCGCCGCCCGGTTTCGATGGCGTCGTCTACGGCCCCGGCGGCCGCCCGATCGGCGGCGAGCTGGCCGAGGCGGTCGCAGGCGAGGGCCCGGAGCCGTGCGCGCTGGTCGGCGAGCCACTCGTCGAAGGCCTCCTCACCCACGCTGAGTCCCTCGAGAAGATCGCCGTCCCCGAACCCGGCCGCGCTCGCCCCATCGGCCTGCTCCAGGGTCGCGACGTCGACCTCGACCGCAGCCGCCTCGAGGTAGACCTGGTTTCCCTCGCCGACCACCGCCCGGTCACCGAGCGCGCGGCGCAGCACCGACAGGCACTGGCGCAGGTTGTGGCGCGCCTGCTCGTCGCCCATGCCGCCCCAGAGCAGCGCGGCGAGATGCACCCGCGCGTGACGCCGGCCCGGGGGAAGGGCGAGGTACCCGAGAAGCGCCTGCGCCTTCTTGCTCTGAAGATCGACGGCGCGACCGGCGCGCACGATCCGGAGACGGCCCAGGAGAGAGATCTTCAGGGCGGCGGCCGCGATCGGTCGAGGCGAGCGAATTGACGCCAAATTGACGCTCCCGCTGACGCTCCGTTGTGCCCGCGCGGGGATTCTAGCGTCATCGGCGCCACGAGCGCCAGCGTCGACACCCCCTGCGAAGGAGAGGCATGCCATGGAACAGACCATCGATGAAGCCGCAGTCAGCCGCTTCGAGAACGAGACCTGGAGCCGCTGCGCGGAGAGCTACACGGACACGTTCCACCTGCTGACCGGCAAGACGATCCCGCTGCTGGCCGGTGCCGCCGGCGTCCGTCGTGGGACGCGCGTGCTCGACCTGGGCGCGGGCCCAGGCGGCGGGACCGCGATGCTCGCCGAGACCGGCGCCACGGTCGCCGGGGTCGACTTCTCGCACACGATGGTGGCGGCGGCTCGGCGCCGTCATCCCGGGCTCACGTTCCACGAAGGCGACGCGGAGGTCCTTCCGTTTGGCGACGGGGACTTCGACGCGGTCGTGTCGAACCTCGTCGTCCACCACCTGGCGCGACCGGCCGCCGTGTTCCGGGAGGTCTCGCGCGTTCTCGCCCCGGGTGGCCGCTTTGCCTTCATCGTCTGGGCCGCGCCGGAGGAGCAGACCGGCTTCGGTGTGTTCTTTGCGGCCGTCCAGGCCCACCACACGCTCGAGGCGCTGCCGCACGGCCCGCTATTCGGAGTGACCGATCGCGCCGTCTACGCAAAGCTCGCCAGCGAAGCCGGCCTCCAGGGCCTGCAGCTCACGAAGCACGAGGTGTCCTGGGAGATGGATCGGCTCGACCCGTTGCTTCGCGGTCTCTGCGACTGGGGCAACATCGCCGCCCTGCCGAGCACCGTCCAGGACCAAATCGAGACGACGACGCGGGCGAACGCGGCCGCGTACCAGCGGGGCAGCCGTTTCGTGTTCCCGCATTCGGTGCTGCTCGGCGTGGTGGCGAAGCCCTGACCCACCCCTCACCCTGCCCTCTCCCCTCCACCAACCCTCTCCCCACTGGGGAGAGGGCAGGGGGTGAGGGGCGAGGGTTACGCCAGAATCTCGAAGTCGGCGGCCCAGTGGTTGAGGAAGAGAGCGAGCATCCTGGTGCGCTCGAGGAGGGTGGCGACCTCGATGAATTCTTCCTCGCTGTGGGCGCGGCTGCCCTTGGGACCCATGCCGTCCAGCGTGGGGGCGATGGCCGAGGTGTGGTTGCCGTCGGAGCCGCCGCCGGTCTTGATGGCGCGCACGTCCACGCCCAGCTCGCGGCCCGCGGCGCGCATGATCTCGAGCAGGCGCTCGGTGCCCGGCAGGCCCGGTGGCCACGGCGGGAAGTGGATGCGGCCATCGAAGCGCGCGCTGGTGCCGGCGACGTGAGCCCGCTCGCAGATCGCGCGCATGGCGGCGATGGCCGCGTCCGCGTCGGCCTGGCTCCACGCGCGCAGGTCGATCTCGGCGGCGGCGCGGGATGCCACGACGTTGGGGCGCTCCCCGCCGCGCACCGTGCCCACGTTCACGGTGACGCCGGTGCCGAAGTCGGTGAGCGCGTGCAGCGCGGCCACCTTCTGCGCCAGGTCCCAGATGGCGCTGGCGCCCAGCTCCGGCTGGAGCCCGGCGTGGGACGACTTGCCCGTGACCTCCAATTGAAAGGTCCCCGCCCCCTTGCGCGCCATCACGTACTCGCCGCCCGGGCGCGCGGGCTCGAGGATGCCCACGCTGTGCGCCCGCCGCGCCTCGGCCTCGATCACCGGCCGCGAGGTCGGTGACAGGCGCTCCTCGTCCGAGTTGAACACCACGGCGACGGTGGTCTCGGCCCACGCGCGGGTGCGCGCTTCCCGGTGCGCGCGCAGCGCGTAGAGCAGGGCGACCAGCCCGCCCTTCATGTCGTACACGCCGGGCCCCCACGCGCGGCCCTCCTCGTCGATCCGGAACGGCCGCTGCTTGGCCGTGCCGGAGGGGAACACGGTGTCGTAGTGGCCGACGAAGAGGAAGCGCTTGGGGCCGCTCCCCGGCTTCTCGCCGACCAGGTGGTCGCCGAAGCGCTCGGTGGCGACCCGGCGGAGCGTGAAGCCCAGGCCCTCCAGCCGCTCGGCCAGGATGGCCCCCACCCGGTTGACGTCCAGCACGTCATCGGTCCCGCTGTCGTGGTTCACCAGGCGGGCCAGGAAATCGATCTGCTCGTCGCGCCAGCCGTCGAGACGGTCCAGGAGATCTCGCATGGGCCGCCCCTCTACGGCTTCTGCTTCTTCTTGCTCTTGGCGCCGGAGCCACCGGAGCGAGTCTCCAGTGCTCTGACTCGCTGTTCCAGTGCGCGCACATGCTGACGCAGCTCCGGCAAGCGGGAAAACACGGCCTGCGCCTTGATCGAGGTCTCGTGCGGCATGGCGGGCGCGCCGGAGACGACCTGGCCCCCCGTCAGGCTGCGGTTCACGCCGGCGCGCGCCGCGATCATGACCCGGTCGCCGATGTCGAGGTGATCGGCCAGTCCGGCCTGTCCGCCGATCACCACACCGGAGCCGACGGTCGTGCTGCCGGCAATCCCCACCTGCGCGACCACAATACTGTGCTCGCCGATCGTCACGTTGTGGGCGATCTGGACCAGATTGTCCACCTTGGTGCCGCGCTTGATGAGGGTCCGCCCGGACGTCGCCCGATCCACCGATACGTTCGCGCCCAGCTCGACATCGTCCTCGATGACCACCGAGCCGATCTGGGGGATCTTGTGATGGCGCCCGTCGTGCTGCACATAGCCGAACCCGTCGCTGCCGACGACCGTGCCGCTATGGATGATGACGCGTCGGCCGATCGAGCAGCGTTCCCTGACCGTGACGTTGGGATAGAGGACCGAATCGTCCCCGATGACCGAGTCATGGCCGATGAACACCCCGGGGTACAGGGTGACCCTGGCTCCGATGCGAACGCGGTCGCCGAGCGTGACGAACGGCCAGATCGACACGTCCGCTCCCACCTCCACGTCCCGGCCGCGGGCGACCTCGGCGGCGACGCCGCGAGCAGCATACGGAGAGGTGAAGAATTGCTCGACGATCCGCGCGAACGCGTACTTCGCATTGGCGACCACGATCCGGGGGCGCGTCAGGCCGGCCATCTCCTGGCTGACCACGAACGCGGCCGCCCGGGATCGGGTCGCCGCCTGCAGGTGGCGATCGTGCTCGATGTACGACAGATCCCCGTCGGACGCGTCGGCGAGGCTCGCTATGCCGGTCACGGTCAGGTCGGGCGAGCCGATGAGCCGACCCTCCACGGCCCGGGCGATGTCGCGCAGGGCGAGCGGCGATATGGTCATGCCTTCTTCTTCGCCTTCGGTTGCGGGGCTCCTGGCTTTCCCGCCGCCGGCCGGGCGGGCCCCACTTTCTCCACGATGTACTCGGTCACGTTGGCGACCGTGACCAGCCGGGGAAGGTCCTGATCCGGAATCTCCACGTCGAAGGTGTCCTCGATCTGGTACAGCAGCTCGATGGTGGCCATCGAATCGAGACCGAGGTCGTTCCGGAGCGCATCACCGGGCTTGATCGTCTCGACATCGCGCTTGAGGTAGTCCGCGAGCGCGGTGCGGATGCGAATGGCAATGTCCGTATCGGTTGGCATTCGTGCCCCTCTAGCGCAAGAATTTCTTCAAGACCACCGCCGCATTGTTGCTGCCGAACCCGAACGCGTTCAGCAGCGCCACTTTGACCGGTCGTTCCTGGGCCTGCGCGGAGATACCGGCGAGAGCGCAGTCGGGATCCGGATCGTCATAGTTGATCGTCGGATGCATCTGGCCGGTGTCGAGCGTCATCGCGCAGATGATGCCCGCCAGCGCTCCGGCCGCGCCGAGGGTGTGGCCGAACAACGACTTCGTCGCATTGATGGGAACCCGCGCCGCGTGACTCTTGAAAAGATGCTTGATCGCCCTGATCTCTACCGCGTCGCCGATGGTGGTGGACGTCGCATGGGCGTTGATGTAGTCCACCTGCGCGGGGCGGACGCGGGCGCTGCGCAGCGCCATCGCCATGGTGACCGAGATCTCCCGCCCGTCTTCACGGGGAATGACCATGTGGTAGGCCTCGCTGGTCGCGGCATAGCCGGCGACCTCGGCGTAGATGCGAGCCCCTCGCTTCCTGGCGTGCGCGAGCGATTCCAGGATCAGGGCGCCCGCGCCCTCGCCCATGACGAACCCGTCGCGGGTCTGGCTGAACGGCCGCGATGCTTTCTCGGGCGAGTCGTTGAAGTTCGTCGACAGCGCGCGCAGCGTGCAGAAGCCGGCAAAGGTCAGGGGAACGATGCTCGCGTCGGCGCCCGCGACGATGACCACGTCCGCCTGTCCGGTGCGAACGGCTCCCATGGCCAGGCCGATGGCATGGGCGCTGGACGAGCATGCGGTGGAGATCGTCAAGTTCGGGCCCTTCGCGCCGTACATGATGGCGAGGACACCGGAGGCGGAGTTGAGCGTGACCATGGGGATGAAGTTGGGAGTGACCCGGTTCGGCCTGAGATTCTGGTAGACGCGATGGTACTCCTGCTCGGCAATGAGCATGCCGCCCATGCCGGCCCCGACGATCGTCCCGATGCGGTGTGGGTTCTCGCGGTCGAGACGGAGCCCCGAGTCGGCCACCGCCTCCCTGGTCGCAACCATGGCGAACTGGGCGTAGCGATCGACGCGCTCGACGTGCGGCCCTTCCACGTACTGGGTCGCGTCGAAGTCGTGGATCTGGCCGGCCACCCGTGAACGGTAGACGTCCATCGGGAGGCCCTCGAAAGCCCTGATCGCCGAGACTCCGGACCGGCCGGCGAGCGCCGCCTTCCAGAATCGCCCGACGCCGATGCCGATCGGGGACACGACGCCCAGGCCGGTCACGACGACTCGTGGTGTCACGGCCGATCTCTCACGGTGACCTCGTTTGGCTCCATGCCTCCCCGCACGTCGACAGGGAGCGGTGGCCCCGTCGGGCGTCGCTCGAGTCGTCGATTCGGGAGGATCCGCTCAATCGGGCGCAGCGTCAAGGGATAGGCATACGACGGAGATCTCGCATGGCCAGCATGGTAACGTGGCGCCCTCGGGAGGGGAACGCGCGCGCCGATGAAATCGGCGACTAGACCTCGGCGGCGCGGCGGCGCCTCGAGGTCACGAGCAGGCGTCCCCCGACGACGAGGGCCAGGCCACCCACCGCGGTCACGAAGATCCGCGCATGCTCCTCGCCCAGCAGGCCGCTCGCGAACGGGCCGAAGAACATCGCGGCATCGACGCCGACGCGGTACAGTCCCAGCCGCCACGCCAGGTGCTCGGTGCGCGTGTGCTCGCGGATCACGCCGACCGGCAGCATCCAGCCCGCCATGCCGACCCCGAAACACGCGCAGCCCGCGACGAACCACGGGAACGATCCGAGGCCGATCGCGGCCGTGCCCAGCCCGAGCACCACGATGACGACGCCGAGCACGGGCGTGCGTCCCAGGCCGTCGGCGAGCCACCCCACCGGCAGCAGCGCGACGAGATCCACGAGCTGCCCGAGCATGAGCAGGCCCGAGACGCCACTCCGGTCCAGGCCGAACTCGCGCGTCCCCCGGAGCGGCAGCAGGAACTGGCTGACCGCGGACCAGGCCAGCGCGAGGACGATGCCCGCCGCGAACATCGTCCCCAGCGTGACCGACATCCGATCCTCGCGTCCCGCGTCCGATGTCCGTGACACGCGCGTCTCGGACGCCTTCGAGGCGTCGGGAAAGCGCCGGCGGATGCTCGGCACGGCGGCGAGGATCAGGAGCAAGGGCGACGAGGCGGTGAGCAGCGAGAGGCTCCAGCCCCAGTGGCCGGGGAGCAGCCCGACGAGGCCGAGCCCGCCGAGGACACCGATCATCGCGGCGAACTCGAAGATGTTGAGGCGCACCGAGGCCCCGGGCCCTCGGTCATCGAGCAGCAACGCGATGAGCCCGCTCACGGTGCCGAGGGTGAACGCGAAGCCCAGGATGAGCCGCCCGAGCACCAGCATGGCGAACGACGAGGATGCCGCCAGCAACAGGGTGCCGGCGAGCATGAGCACGGGCGACGCGCAGAGCGTGGTCCCGAGGTAGCGGCCGGCCAGCCAGCCGGAGGGGATCGCGGTCGCCATGCGGGCGAAGCCCAGCGCCCCGGCCACGACGCCGAGCTGCCAGTCGGCCAGCGCGCCGGCGCGCCCGATCTCGGGCAGCAGCGGGCTGAAGGCACCCATCGAGAAGCAGCTGCAGAGGCTGATGAAACAGAGCAGCGCGGTGCTGCTCACGGCGCGCGCCTCAAGCGAGCGCGATCGCCTCGATCGCGACGAGCACGCCGGGGATGTCGGCCCCGAAGCGGACCATCGCCCGCGCCGGCTTCGGCCCGGGGAAGAACTCCGCGTACGCCTCGTTCATCTCCCGGTAGAGGTCGGGCCGCGCGAGCAGCACGGTGACCTTCACGACGCGGTCGAGCGCGCTCCCGGCACCTTCGAGGATGGTCTGGACGTTGCGCAGCGCCTGACGGGTCTGCTCCTGCATCGTGTCGCCGACGACCTCGGTGGGACCGCCCCCCGGCCGCACCGGGATCTGGCCCGACACGAACACGAATCCGTTGGCGACGACGGCGTGCGAGTACGGGGAGTGCGGCGCCGGATAGCCGGGGACGTCGTCGACGTGGCGGATCGTGGGCATCGCTGACCTCCGAGGTCGCTTGCGTGAAAGGCTGCGGACGAGCGTAGCGACGCGGGTGCCCCCGGTCAAGGACGCTCCCGAAGTGAACCGTGAGCGGCCTCGGGCAACCGCGGAACGCGACGTCCAGGCGCGCGGCCGATATGGTAACGTGGCGCCCTCGGGAGGGGAACGCGCGTGCAGATCGGCGTCGACATCGGCGGCACCTTCACGGACATCGTGGCCCTGGACGGCTCGGGCCGGCTCGCGCTCACCAAGGTGCCGAGCACCCCCAAGGACCTGCTGGACGGCATCGCGGCCGCCACCACGAAGGTCCTCGCGCTGGCCGGCGCCCGGCCGGGGGACGTCGAGCGGTTCATCCACGGCACGACGATCGCCACCAACGCGATCCTGGAGCAGAAGGGCGCCACCACCGGCGTGCTGACCACCGAGGGCTTCGAGGACGTGCTCGAGATGGGGCGCATGAAGCGCTCGCGCATGTACGACCTCGCCATGGACGCGGAGGTGCCGACGTTCCTGGCCCCGCGCCGGCGCCGGCTCGGCATCCGCGAGCGCCTGGACGCGAAGGGCCGCGTGCTGATGCCGCTGCACGAGGCGGACGTGCGGCAGGCGGTGGCCACCCTGCGCGCGCAGGGCGTGTCGGCCATCGCGGTGTGCTACCTCTTCTCGTTCCTCAACCCGGCGCACGAGCGGCGCACGCGCGAGATCATCGCGGAGCTGGCGCCGGAGATGTCGGTCTCGCTCTCATCGGAGGTCGACCCGACCTTCAGGGAGTACGAGCGCTCCTGCGTGACCGCCTTCGACGCCTACCTGGGCCCGGTGGTGAAGCGCTACCTCGCCGGCCTGGCCGAGGCGCTGCGCGGCCTGGGCGTGCCCGGCGTGCCGCTGATCATGCGCTCGCGCGGCGGCATCGTCTCGGCGGCGCTGGCCGCGCAGCAGCCGGTCACGCTCTTCCTCTCGGGGCCGGCCGGCGGCGTCATCGGCGCCGCCTTCGCGGCCGAGCGCTCCGGGGTGGCCAGCTTCGTCTCGCTCGACATGGGCGGCACCAGCAACGACGTGGCCCTGGTGCGGGACGGCCGGCCGCTGCTGGTGAGCGAGGGCGCGATCGGGCCCTTCCCGGTGCGCACGCCGATGGTGGACGTCAACACCATCGGCGCCGGCGGCGGCAGCATCGCCTGGATCGACGCCGCCGGCGGCCTGCGGGTGGGGCCGCGCAGCGCGGGCGCCGAGCCCGGCCCCGCCTGCTACGGCCGCGGGGGCGACGAGGCCACCGTGACCGACGCGAGCGTCGTGCTCGGCTACCTCAACCCCGCGCGCTTCGCCGGCGGCGCGATGACGCTGGACGTGGCCGCGGCCGAGCGCGCGCTGGCCGCCCTCGGCCGCCGGCTCGGCCTCGACCCGGTCGCGGCCGCGGCGGGCATTCATCGCGTGATCAACGCGCGGATGGCGGACCAGATCCGCCTGGTGACCATCAAGCGCGGCTACGACCCGCGCGAGTTCTCGCTGGTGGTCCTGGGCGGCGCCGGCCCCGTGCACGGCGCGGCGCTGGCCGAGGAGATGGGCATGGCGGAGGTGGTCGTCCCCGAGGCGCCGGGCGTGCTCGCCGCCTTCGGCCTGCTCGCCGCCGCCATCGAGCACCACCACGCGCGCACGCTGCCGGCGCGCACCGACGCGGCCGACCTCTCGACCATCAACGCGTGCCTCGCCGAGCTGGACGCCGCCGGCCGCGCGCGCATGAAGGAGGAAGGCGCGCCCGCTCCGGCGGTGCGCGTGGCCTACGCGGCCGACATGCGCTACGTGGGCCAGGCCTACGAGCTGGAGGTGCCGATCCCGGCTCCGCTCACCGCCGCCGACGTGCCCGCCGTGGTGGCCGCCTTCCACGCGGTGCACGAGCGCGTGTACGGCTATGCCCGCGCCCAGCAGCCGGTGGAGTTCGTCAACTTCCGCGCCGTCCACACCTACCCGCTGCCGCGGCCGATGCTGACTCCGGCCGCGCGCGCGAGCGGCACCCTGGCCGAGGCACAGGCCGGGGAGCGCCCCGCCTACTTCGGCCGCTTCGTGCCGACCGCGATCTACGAGCGCGCGCGGCTGCCGCTGGGCGCCCGCCTGGCCGGGCCGGCCATCGTGGAGCAGACCGACACCACCACCGTGATCCCGCCGGGCGTCACCGCGCTGGTGGACCCGGCCGGCAACCTGCGCCTGCGGAGGGCGTCATGACCATCGACCCGATCCTCCTGGAAGTCCTGCGCAACCGGCTCGACGCCATCGCCGACGAGATGGAGCTGACGCTGCTGAAGAGCGCCGCCTCGCCGATCGTGAAGGAGGGCCTCGACGCCTCGGCCGCGCTCTTCAACACCCGCGGCGAGACCATCGCGCAGGCCGCCGCCATCCCGATCCACCTGGGCGCGCTCCAGTTCGCCGCGCAGCGCATCGTCCGCGCGTTTCCCCCGGAGACCATGCACGAGGGTGACGCGTTTCTCCTGAACGACCCCTACGACGGCGGCACCCACCTGCCCGACATCACCCTGGCGGTGCCGGTCTTCGCCGACGGCCGCGCCGTCGCCCTGGCCTGCACCATGTGCCACCACCAGGACGTGGGCGGCCGCACCCCGGGCAGCGTGCCCACCGACGCCACCGAGCTCTACCAGGAAGGCGTCATCATCCCGCCCACCCAGCTCTTCCGCGCCGGCGCGCTGGACGAGAACCTCTTCCGCCTGCTCACCCGCAACGTGCGCCTGCCGGATGTGTTCACCGGTGATCTGATGGCCCAGGTGGCGGCGGGGCGGCTCGGCGGCGTCCGCCTGCGCGAGCTGTTCGCCGCGCACGGCGCCGACACGGTGGTGGCCTACATCGAGGAGCTGCTGGCGCGGGCCGAGCGCCTCACCCGCGCGCAGATCGAGGCCATCCCCGACGGGGATTACGCCTTCGAGGACTGGCTGGACGACGACGGCGTGAACATCGGCCAGCCGGTCAAGATCGCGGTCACGCTGCGCGTGCGCGGCTCGGCCATGACCTTCGACTTCACCGGCAGCGACCCGCAGGTGCGCGGGCCCTTCAACTCGGTGCCGGCCTCCACCATGTCGGCGGTCTACTACGCCGTCCGCGCCATCTCCGACGCCTCCATCCCGAACAACGGCGGCTGCTTCCGCGCGGTGGACGCGGTGCTGCCCGAGGGCACCATCGTCAACCCGCGCCCGCCCGCCCCGGTGAGCTGCCGCACCGC
>DATFYA010000100.1 GCA_035315345.1 Candidatus Methylomirabilota bacterium | reverse complement strand
TGGTGCCGAAGGGGGGACTCGAACCCCCACACCCTTGCGGGCACATGACCCTGAATCATGCGCGTCTGCCAATTCCGCCACTTCGGCCCGAGGCAAGGATTTCATCTTACGGACCGGCCCTATGAAGTCAAGGGGCCCGTTGGCCCCTCGGCGCTGAGCGACCATGGCGGGCGAGAAGGCGATCGCGACCAACCGCAAGGCGTTCCACGACTACTCCATCCTCGAGACGTACGAGGCGGGCCTCGTGCTCCGGGGCACCGAGGTCAAGTCGCTGCGCGAGTCGCAGGTCAACTTCAAGGACTGCTACGCGGCCATCGACAACAACGAGGCGTGGCTGATCGGGTGCTACATCAGCCCGTACCACCACGGTACCGACGCCAACCACGATCCCGAGCGCAAGCGCAAGCTGCTGCTCCATCGACGCGAGATCTCCCGCCTGCTGGGCAAGATCGCCGAGCGCGGGTTGACCCTCATTCCCCTTCGTCTATACTTCAAGGAGGGGCGAGCGAAGGTCGAGCTCGGCCTGGCCCGCGGCAAGAAGCTCCACGACAAGCGCGCGAGCATCCGGGAGCGCGAAAGCCGGCGGGAAATGGAGAAGGAAACACGCGCCCGACAGCGGGCGTAGAAGGGGGCGACTGGTTTCGACGGGGATCAGTGACGCACAGGCGGCATCACGAGGTGCTCTCTCCTCGTAAAACTGGGGGCACGGTTATAGCTGCCGACAATCAGCTAGCCCTGGCGGCCTAACACCCGCTAGCGTCCTCCGGATCGCGTCATCGGGGTCCGGGTCAGGACGTCATATACCGGTGACTGGCTCCAAGCCCTGCTCCGGGGTGAGGAGCGAGACCTACAGGAGCTGGCTGATCGGTGACCCGGCCGGTTGGGGGGCCGAGAGGCGAGACGCACGGGATAACCGGCTAATGATGTAGATGCCTGTTGCCGAGGGTTTCCGGACGTGGGTTCGATGCCCACCGCCTCCACCATCGTGGCGCCGCCCTTCGGGGTTGAGACCCGAAGGGCGGTGCCGTCTTCACCGCTCGAGGCCAGCGCCCGCTGCGCTTGCCGGAGACGACGCGGGGGCTACGCGCGCGCCCGCGGATCCGGCTGCGCGTCTCGAATGGCGCGCCACACCCGGTCGCTGCTCGCGGGCATGTCCAGCTCGCGCACGCCGAGGGGCGCGATCGCATCCATCACCGCGTTGATGACCGCGGGCAGCGCGCCGACCGTGCCCGCTTCGCCCGCGCCCTTGGCTCCGATCGGGTTCAGGGCGGTCGGAACGGGATGGCTCTCGATCGCCATGTCGCAGAACGTGTCGGCGCGCGGCATGGCGTACTCCATGAACGAGGCGGTCAGCAGCTGGCCGGAGTCGGGCTCGTAGACCACCTGCTCCATCAAGGCCTGGCCCACGCCCTGCGCGACGCCGCCGTGGATCTGGCCCTTGAGGGTGAGCGGGTTGATGACCGTGCCCACGTCGTCGGCGATCGCGTACCGCTCGAGCGTCACGTCGCCGGTGTCCGGATCGACCTCGACCTCGCACACGTGGCAGCCGTTCGGCCAGGTGTCCTGCTTCGGCGCGAAGGTCCCGGTCTCGTAGAGGCCGGGCTCGAGCCCGGGCGGCAGCTGGGCGGGCTGGAACGCCGCGCGCGCCACCTCCTTGAGCGCGAGCGCCCGGTCGGTGCCCACCACCGAGAACTTGCCGTCACCGAACGAGACGTCGGCCTCGGCGGCCTCGAGCAGACGGGCCGCGATCTTGCGTCCCTTCGCGATGACCTTCTCGGCGGCGGTCCACAGCGCGGTCCCCCCGATCACGGTCGAGCGCGAGCCCATGGTGCCCATGCCGAAGGCCACCCGATCGGTGTCGCCGTCGATGTACCGCACGTCGGCCGGATCGAGCCCCAGCCGCTCGTGGAGGATCTGCTTGAACGTGGTCTCGTGGCCCTGCCCCTGGTTCTTCGTGCCCATGAAGATGGTCGCGCTGCCGCTCGGCGCGAAGCGGATCTCCGCGAACTCGGGCTGCGGCCCGGCGGCCCGCTCGATCGCGTTCACCACCGCGAGCCCGCGCAGCCGGCCGCGCGCCCGCGACGCCTCTCGGCGCGCCTCGAAGCCGGCCACGTCCCCCAGCTCGAGCGCGGCGTCCATGCAGCGCTCGAACTCGCCGCAATCGTAGGTGACGCCCAGCGCGGTGCGATACGGCATCGCCGAGGCCGGGATCAGGTTCGCGCGGCGGAGCGCGAGGCGATCCATCCCCAGCTCGCGCGCGGCGTCGTCGATGAGGCGCTCGATGACATACGTCGCCTCGGGCCGGCCCGCTCCTCGATACGGGGCGGTGGCGTTGGTGTTGGTGAGCACGGCGTAGACCGCGACGTGCGCCGCGGGGAACGTGTACACCCCGACCAGGGTGGCGATGTTGCTGAACGTCGCGAGCAGGTTGCGGTCCGAGGAGACGTAGGCGCCGACGTTGGCGTAGGTCCGCACCCGCAGGGCCAGGAAGCGTCCCTGCGCGTCGAGGGCCAGCTCGGCCTCGCTCACGTTGTCGCGCGCGTGCTCGTCGGCGGGAATGGCCTCGCGGCGCTCGGACTGCCACTTGACGGGCCGGCCGAGCTTGCGCGCCGCCCACAGCACGAGCCGGTGCTCGGCGTACTGCCAGCCCTTGGTCCCGAAGGCGCCGCCCACGTCACCGGCAATGACGCGGATCTGGTGCTCCGGGATCTTGAAGATGTTGCTGGCCAGCGCGTTGCGCACCCGGTGCGGATACTGCACGTCCGCGTAGAGCGTGTAGCGGTCCTCGCCGGGATCGTAGACGCCCAGCGCCCCGCGTGACTCCAGGTACTGGGCGTGCACGCGGGTGATCACGTACCGCCGTCGCACCACGTGCGCGGCCCTGGCGAAGGCCTCGTCGGTCGTCGCCCTGTCTCCCGCCTGGTGGAGGTTCGAGACGTTGTCCGGACACTCGTCCCAGACCGGGGCGCTGCCGGGCTGCGCGGCGAGGCCGGTGTCGGTGATGGACGGCAGGGCCTCGTAGTCGACGCGCACCAGGTCCGCCGCATCCTCGGCCTGGGCGCGCGTCTCCGCGACCACGAGGGCCACCGGGTCGCCCACGTGCCGCGCGCGCTCCACCGCGAGCCCCCGGTGGGCCGGCGCGAACATCGGCGAGCCGTCCGGGCGCGTGCGCTTGAGCGTCATCTTCATGGTGCCGAGGCCGTCGCGGGCCACGTCGGCGCCCGTGAAGACCGCGAGCACCCCCGGTGCCCGCAGGGCGGCGGCCGCGTCGATGGAGACGATGCGCGCGTGCGCGTGGGGCGAGCGGAGGATGACCGCCTGGGCCTGGCCGGGCAGGCTCACGTCGCCCAGGAACCGCCCCTCGCCGCGCAGCAGCCGGACGTCCTCGAATCGCTTGACCGACTGGCCGATCCCGAACTGGCCCATCAGCGGGCGGCGAGCACCGCGGGGAGATCGATCCCGACGAACGCGAGAGGGTGGAGCGCCACGGACGCGAAGCCTATCACAATTTCCTCCTTCGCCGCCTCCGCGCTCCGTTGCTAGAATGGCGGTGCCGCGCGCCCGGGCCATGATGCGACGACTGACCGCCGCCGTTCTGCTGTTCACGCTGATGGGGATCCTCGTCGGCTCGGCTCACGCTGCGCGCCCCGAATCGGTCGAGATCAAGGACCGCGCCGGCAACCGCGGCACGCTCCCGATCACCGTCACCGACGACGGCGCCGCCTACATCGCCCCCGATCGCCTCGCCGCCATGCTCAAGGGCGCGTGGCACGTGAAGGGAGATCGGGCGACCCTCACCATCGGAAAGCACACCGCGGAGTTCGTGCGGGGCCAGTCCAGCGCGCGCGTGGCCGGGCAGACCATCGCGCTGGATTCGGCGGCGCGCGTCGTGGGCCACAGCTGGCTCGTCTCGCGCGACTTTCTGAGCAAGGGGCTGCCGCGTCTGAGCGCGGGCGTCTCGGTCGTCGCCGTCTCGGAGAGCCGCAAGCCGCAGACCAGGACCGTCCAGGGATCGGTGCCGCTCGAGGAGATGCGCTACCGGTCCTATCCGAGCTTCACTCGCATCGTGATCGAGACCGGCGCCAAGCTGGCCTACGCGGTGGTGTCGACCGACGAGGAGGTGCGGGTCCGCCTTCCTGGCCTCTCGTTGAGCGACTCCCGCGTCGAGGAGATCGGCGACGGCCTCGTCCAGGAGGTCCGGCTCGAGCCGGCGGACGGCGTCGCGGTGCTCCGCGTGATGCTGGAGGGTACCGCCGGCGAGGTCAAGCACACCACGCTGGTCGATCCCTATCGCCTCGTGCTCGATGTGTACCGGCCGCGGGAGCCCGGCAGCGAGCCGGGGCGCAGCGGTCAGATGCAGCCGCTGAAGCTGATCGTGCTGGACGCCGGCCACGGCGGCCACGACACCGGCGCGGTGGGACCGAGCGGGCTGATGGAGAAGGAGATCGTCCTGGATGTGACGCGGCGGGTGGCGCGGCGGGTCGAATCCGGTCTCGGGGTGAAGGTCGTCATGAGCCGCGATTCCGACGTCTTCGTGCCCCTCCGCGAGCGCACGAACTTCGCCAACAAGCATCGGGCGGACCTCTTCGTGTCGATTCACGCCAATGCCCACCCGCAAGCGGTCTCGGAAGGCGTGGAGACCTATTTCCTCTCGTCCGAGGCCTCGGACAATGTGGCGCGGCAGGTGGCCGCGGTCGAGAACGGCGTGGTCCAGCTCGAGGGCAGCGGCGGCTCGCGGCAGCGCGGCGACATGCTGAAGAGCATCCTGTGGGACCTCGCGCAGTCCGAGTTCCAGGAAGAGTCGAGCTTCATGGCCGAGACCGTGCAAGACTCGATGAGCAAGTCGCTGAGCCTGGTCAACCGCGGGGTGAAGCAGGCGGGGTTCTACGTGCTGGGCGGGGCGGCGATGCCCGCGATCCTGATCGAGATCGGCTTCCTGACCAATCGCAAGGAGGAGAAGAAGCTGGGAACCGCCGAGCATCGCGAAGCTCTGGCCCGCGCCATCTACACCGGGCTCGCCGAGTACAAGCGCCGCTACGACCAGCGGATGCGCACCGCGCAGAGCGCGCCGGCCCGGTCCGCTCCCGCGAGCCTCTCGCCGCGATGAGCCCCGTGCACCTGCGACACGACGGTCGTCGGCCGGATCAGCTGCGGCCGGTGACGATCACGCGCGACTACCTGCGCCATCCGGAGGGGTCGGTGCTCGTCGAATTCGGCGACACCAAGGTCATCTGCACCGCATCGGTGGAGGACAAGGTGCCGCCCTTCCTCAAGGGACAGGGCAAGGGCTGGGTGACCGCCGAGTACGGGATGCTCCCGCGCTCCACCAACACGCGCATGTCGCGCGAGCGCGGCGGACCGAGCGGCCGCTCTCAGGAGATCCAGCGGCTGGTGGGCCGCTCGCTGCGCTCGGTCGTCGAGATGGCCAAGCTCGGCGAGCGCACGGTGTGGGTGGACTGCGACGTCATCCAGGCCGACGGCGGCACCCGCACCGCGGCCATCAGCGGGGCGTTCGTGGCGGTGGCCGACGCCATCGGCAGTCTGCAGAAGACGGGCACGCTGGCCGGCTCGCCGCTGCGTGACTGCGTGGCCGCGATCAGCGTGGGCATGGTCGGCAACCGGCCCGTGCTCGACCTGGACTACGTCGAGGATTCCACCGCCGAGGTGGACATGAACGTGGTCATGACCGGGGCGGGCGCCTTCGTGGAGGTGCAGGGGACCGCCGAGCAGACCCCGTTCCCGAAGGCCCGGCTCGACGAGCTGCTGGCGCTGGCCGGCGACGGGATCGCCCGGCTGATCACGCTGCAGCGCCGGGCCCTCGAGGCGCGTGGCGACAAGCGCTTCACCCTCTGACCCGCTCCTGGTTCTGGCCACGGCCAACCGGTCCAAGGGCCGGGAGCTGGCCGAGCTCCTCGCCGACCTGCCCTACCGGATCCGCGACCTCTCCGCCTACCCGGGCGTGGTCCTCCCGCCCGAGGGCGAGGCGTCGTACGCGCAGAACGCGCTCGGCAAGGCCCGCGCGGTGACCGCCACGACCGGCGAGATGGCGCTGGCCGACGATTCCGGTATCGAGGTGGACGCCTTCGGCGGCCGGCCCGGCGTGCTGTCGGCACGCTACGGCGGTGAAGGGCTCACCGATCCGGACCGCAACGCGCTCATGCTGCGTGAGCTCGCGGACGTTCCGCCCGCGCGGCGCACCGCCCGATATCGCGCGGTGATCGCGGTGACCGCGCCCGACGGCCGCGAGGCCACCGTCGAAGGCATGGTCGAGGGCGTCTTGCTGGACACGCCGCGCGGGACGGGGGGCTTCGGCTACGATCCGCTGTTTTACTACGCGCCGCTCGGCGCCACGTTCGCCGAGATCACGCCGGAAGCCAAGCATGCGGTGAGCCATCGGGGCCGCGCGATGGCGCTCGCGCGCGAGCTGCTGCAGCGCTGGAGTTGAAGCCGCCGATCGGCCAAGCGTATACTGCTCCCGCCTGACATCGGGGTGTGGCGCAGCCCGGTAGCGCACCTGCTTTGGGAGCAGGGAGTCGGAGGTTCAAATCCTCTCACCCCGACCACTTCACCTCCCACCACGAGTCTACGCTTGGCGCTTCACCGACGAATGTTCGGCGGTTCGAGGCAGGGAGCCAGCTAGACTTGAACGATCTTGATGCCACGGGCGGTGAGCCAGCCGCTCACCTTCAGCCAGGTCTCCGGCTCGCGGCGCTCCCACGCGTCGACGCTGCGCTGGGGCACGATGATCCGGGTGGGGTGGTCGCGGACGGCCGCTTCCACCAGCCTGGCGAGATCGGTGCGGGAGGTTCGCAGCTCGATGACGAGATCTTCGGCCGAGAGGTTGACGCTCTCTCGGGGCAGAGCGCCGCTCACGCCCTCGCTTGCTGTCGTCATCTCCGAGCCGGTATGAATGATGATGAGCGCAGCCTATCGTGGGCGCGCTCGCCTGTCAACCCACATATTGTGCCTACTGTTTGTATTCCGTTTTTGCGCCTGTCTCAGTGAATATGCCGCTTCACCGCGCAACACAGGATCACCGGATCGAGTGGTTTCTCGAGCAGCTCGTCGAAGCCCTCGGCGAGCAGCTCCGGGCGACGATCGCGGTACGCAGTGATGGCGATCACCGGTATCTGCAAATCCCGCTCGTCCGCGGATGCCTTGACGGCTCGGATCAGCTCGATGCCGTTGTCCGGCATCGCGATGTCGCTCAGCATGACATCGGGACGCTCTTCCCCGAGCAGGCGCTTGCCCTCCTCGGCGGATTCGGCGGTGCGAACTTCCGCCCCGCAGTACTCGAGGAGGACGCGCAGGACCTCGCGCGAGTCGGGAGTGTCCTCGACGATCAGGACGTGGACGCCCGAAAGATCGGCGTCCAGCCTGTGCCCACCGTTCGTCCGGTCGTCCATGCAACGAGATCCCGAGCACTTCGTGTGCCAGCGCCGTTTCCGCGCGATGACGCACCCTCGCCAACCGGGATGAGGCCAAGACGTGACGAACTTACCGGGAAGTGACTCCATCCAGGGTCAATCGGGCGCGGGCGGCATGGGCCATCCGCGGGGGGCCGGGTTGGGGCTGCACCAGGTGAAGGACGCGCGGCCGAGGCGTCAGGAGCGCGACCCGCCCCGGACCGACTCGCGCTCGGTGGCGAAGGGAAGGTAAGATGTGGCGGGCAACCATGTGGGCTCGCGTGGTGTTGCTGGTGGGTGCGCTGTCGATCGGGTCGGCGGCGGCCCAGTCACCTCCCGCGGTTCTCTATCCGCAGCGCTACCAGACCGCGTGATCAAGGACGCGGTCATCGATTGCGTCGACGGGCTGTCGAGAGATCTGTACGCCTCCCCGGATGCGGTGGACGCGATGAGGCGAGACCCCAGCCTCAAGGAGTGTCCGGTGGGTGTGCTGTTCGCCGGGTGCGCTCGGTCTGGCTCAGGACTGGACGTTCGGCGGCTTCGATCCGTTGACCGCCGAGCCGTTGAAGCTCCAGCTCCCCGGCGATTGCCTGATCTGTCACCAGGCGGCGGTGACGAACGACATGTCGTTCTCGCTGAGCCTGCTGAGGCGGTCGTGATGACCGGCACGGTCCAGTACCGCTTCTGCGCGCAGCCGGGGCGGCAGTCGTGTGCGTTCTGAGCCGCTGCGGCAGGGTGCAGCCGCCTTCCCAACGGCCCGGTAGCTCGGCCCGGTGCTGGTGTATCGTAACTACGCGCTGCGCCTGTAGCTCAGCTGGATAGAGCATCGGCCTTCTAAGCCGAGGGTCGGGGGTTCGAATCCCTCCAGGCGCGCCAATATTCTAAGGGCTTATCGCTTCGGGTTCTTCGCATCAGTGTCTGTTATGCCCATCGTTATGCCCGAGAGTCGCCGTGTCGCATCCTGGAGATCGGCCGGGCTCACGATGTGATGGCGGTCGAAGACCGATCGGGTCTTGTGACCCGTGACCTTCATGGCCACGCGCTCGGGCACGCCGGCACTTGGTGGTGCCCGGCTCGAGTCTCAGCGTACCTGCCCTGAGATCGAGCTGGCGGCGCTCCAGGGTGAGTACCTCGCTCTGAATCCACCACCCAAATGTGTATGCGATGGTGATCGCCACTTGGAGATCGGTGGGAAGATGCCGCCGAACCTTCTGATACTGCTCCCACTCGAAGAACCCCTGCGGAGCGCCGCTTTCCCGAAGCTTGCGAATCACTGGAGGGCTCGACGAGGTCCCGAGAACCAGTTGTCTTGTAGTGCTGAAGCAAATCTGTCGCGACCTCCTCGTACCGAATGCGGTCGGCGCGTGGCAGCACACGCTGACCCGGAGCCTCCTCTCCTCTAGGGAGTTGCAGGGAGCCGACGGATAGTTGCTAGTGGACGTGGCAGACGCGCGCCGAAGGAGCGCGACAACATGGACGAGTACCGCTACCGATGGGAATGCCTGCGGCGGAATCCGGAATTCGGAGTTTCGTCAAGTGCCTAGCAGACCAGATCGATGCAGTACGTAGAGAGCGCCGTGTAGCATTCTGCAAATCCATCCCGGCAACCACCGAAATCGACCGCCTGGGCCGAGCCTGGGCGGTCGAGCATTTCGTTCCCTTCGGCGGCCCGACGGCGCGTGGTTGTTCGGTTAGACGGTGCACATGAAGCGCACGATCTTGTGCGCCCTCCGAGGTTCCGCTAGTATGTGCGGCAGGTATCCGCCGAATGGGGCCGATTCCGTGATTAACAGACGAGAGCGCACCTCTCCACTGGACGGTGATAGATGAAGATGCTGCTCCACGTCGACATCCCTCACGAGCCATTCAACAGCCTGGTTCGGGCCGGGACTGCGGGAGACACCCTGAGCAAGATTCTCGACAGCCTCAAGCCGCAGGCAGTTTACTTTTCGGAGCAGGACGGCCGCCGCGGCGCCGTTCTGCTGATCGAGCTCGACAGCCCCTCCGATATCCCCCGGTTCGCCGAGCCATTCTTCCTGAAGTTCAACGCCGACTGCCGGTTCAGAGTCGTCATGAGCCCCGACGACCTGGCGAAGGCGGGGCTCGGGGAGCTGGGCAAGCGGTGGGCATAGCGGCGGGATCGACCAGCGCATGATTCCCGATCGCGTGGTCGAGGTCCTGCACGGCCCGACGTGGATCCAGATCGGGAGCCGGGACGAGGCACTCCGCCCCGCGCACACCGTGGCGGTCGGGGCAGTGGTCCACGACGACCGGCAGACGGTGACCGTGTTCGTCCCCACCGCCCGCTCCGGGCGTGTCCTGCGCGACCTGACCGGGAATGGTCGGATCGCGGTCGGCCTCGCGCTCGCCAGCCACGAGTCATACCAGCTCAAGGGAACGTACATCTCCTCCCGGCCTACGGATGACACCGACCGGGCCCGCCAGGAGGCCCGCCGCGCTGCGCTGCTGGAGTCCGCCCTGGAGGCCGGCTACCCTGAGGCGATTGCTCGGCCGCTCGCCCTGGGTCTTGCCATAACGCCGGGCGTGGCGATCACGTTTCGCGCGGAGCAGGTGTTCCTGCAGACCCCCGGCCCGGGCGCTGGGACCCTCCTGTCCTGACAGGAGCACCGCGCGCCATGGCGATCCTACCGGACGACATCAAGGCGGCGATGCAGGGCGTGATCCCGTCGCATGTCGTGACGTGCTCGCACGACGGCACGCCGAACGCGAGCGCGATCTCCCAGGTCTATTACGTGGACGCCGATCACGTCGCGCTCTCCCACCAGTTCTTCAACAAGACCAAGCGCAACCTCGAGGAGAACCCGAGGGCGATGGCCTGGGTGATCAGCCCCGAGACGTTCGAGGCGTGGGACCTCGAGCTGGAGTTCGTGCGATCCGAGACCAGCGGGCCGATCTTCGACATCATGGAGATGCAGATCGAGGCCATCGCCTCCATGGTCGGGATGAAGGGCATCTTCAAGCTGCGGGCTGCCGACGTCTTCCGGGTCACCGCCGTCTCGAAGGCCGTCGGGGAGCGCATCCCGCTGGCTGAGATCCCCAGGGCTCGCTGAGGCTGCCCGACCAGAGTGTCTGCGGACCCTAGCGATACGTCCGGGCTCCGGGAGCAGATCGCCGAGAACCAGCAGGCGATCGACCGGCTGAACCGCGACCTCGCCAGGAAGTCCAACGAGGTCCGGATCATCCAACAGATCTCCTCGGAGATCACCTCCACGCTGGACCTCGACGAGGTTCTCGGGATCATCCTCCGGGCCATGGATCACGTTCTGGCGTTCGCGCACTCGATGATCCTCCTCAAGGACGTGGCCGACAACGTCCTGCGGGTCGCGGCGACCCGCGGCTACGCAGAGCAGGGCGCCGGCGCCCAGGTGCGGCTGGGGGAGGGAGTGATCGGTGTCGTCGGCGAGCGCCGGAGGATGATGCGGATCGGGAACATCGGCGCCAGCATGCGCTACCTCAAGACCGTGCGGGCGCGGATGGAATCCTCTGGCGAGGTCGGCCCCGCCGAGGCCCCGGCCGTCCTGCCCGGCTTGACGGACGTGCAGAGCCAGCTCGCCCTGCCCCTTACCGTCAAGGATCGCCTCGTCGGCGTCCTCGCGGTGGAGAGCCGAACGCCGAACGCCTTCGACGAGCTGGACGAGGTTCTCCTGCGTATTGTCGGCAACCAGGCGGCGACCGCTATCGACAACGCCCGTACCTACCAGATAGTGGAGCAGCTCGGCCGCCTGAAGCGCTTCTTCTCGCCCCAGCTCGCCGACCTGATCATCCGTGGCGGCGCAGACGATCCTCTGAAGACGCACCGGCGGGAAGTCACGGTCGTCTTCCTCGACCTCCGTGGCTTCACCGCTTTCGCGGAGACCTCCGAGCCCGAGGAAGTGATGGGGGTGCTGCACGAGTACCATGGCGAGATGGGTCGGCTGATCCTGGCCCATGAGGGGACGCTGGAGCGATTCACGGGCGACGGGATGATGATCTTCTTCAATGATCCCCTCCCGATGCCGGACGCCGCGGAACGCGCGGTGCGGATGGCGGTGGCCATGCGGGACCGGGCCGCCGAGCTTGCGGTCCGCTGGCATCGCAAGGGCTACGAGCTCGACCTCGGGATCGGCATCGCCAAGGGATTCGCCACGATCGGTGCCATCGGCTTCGAGGGGCGCTGGGACTATGGCGCCATCGGTACCGTGACCAACCTGGCCGCACGCCTCTGCGGGGAGGCCAAGCCCGGCCAGATCCTGATCTCGCCCCGGCTCCTCCCGGAGGTGGAGAATCTCCTGGAGGTCGAGGAAATGGGGCTCCTCGCTGTGAAGGGCCTGGCGAGGCCGGTGAAGCCGCTGAACGTCCTGAGGCTCCGGGATCCCGCCTGACGTATTTCATCTTCCCGAGCTGTACCCTGGCGGCCCAGGTGGCTCGGGAAGGCCGAAGGTGCTGGTGAACAAGGTCAATCCGGCACAACGCGTCTAATTCAGATCAAATCGATCTCGCGCGCCACCAATCCGGCTCGCTGCGGAAGGTCAGTTACCGGCGGCCTTCGGGCGCGTGAAGCGCGCCGCGTAGTACGCCAGGGTGTCGAGCTCCTCGGGGCTCACCTGGCTGACCGCCTCGCTCATCGCCATCGTGTAGCCGGGGCGGCGGCCCGTCTTGAAGCCCTGCAGGCTCATCTGCAGGTAGTCTTCCCGCTGCCCGGCGATGCGGGGCACCTGCTGGCCGCCGGCGAGGTCGGCGCCGTGGCAGAAGACGCACTTGTGCTTCTGCGCGAGCTCGGCGCCCCGGCTCATGCGCGCGGCGTCCGGCGCAGTGGCCGGCACGGGCGGCGCCACCGGCGGTAGCGTGCCGATGAAGTCGGAGAAGCCGCGCAAGTCGGCGTCGGTCAGCGTCTTCGCCACCGCGGTCATCGCCTCGTTGCTGCGCCGCCCTTCGCGAAACAGAAACAGCTGCGTGGCCGCGTAGAACGAGTGCTGACCGGCGAGCACCGGCGTGCCCGGCACGTCGCTGCGCCCATTGGCGCCGTGGCACGCCGCGCACACCGCCTGGAAGCGCTGCGGGTAAGGATTGGCGGGAGGGCTGGCCGCCTTGCCGCCGCTCCGCGATTTCGTCTGGGCGCCGGCCGATGCGGCCAGCGCCATCGCGGTCACGGTGCAGAGGGCAAGGCGGGCCAGCCCGGTCACTCGATCATTTGCCGCTGTAGCTGATCCGGTAGATCGCTCCGGCGTGGTCGTCGCTCACCAGCAGCGAGCCGTCCTTCATCACCAGGAAGTCCACCGGCCGGCCGAGGTAGGTGTTGTTCTCGACGAAGCCGGTCATGAACGGCTCGACCTTTGCGCCGCCCTTGCCGTCTGGCCACGCCACGTAGACGCCGTTGTATTTCTTGGTGCGGTTCCACGGGCCGTGCAGCGCGATGAACATCGCCCCCTGGTACTTGGCCGGGAACATCTTGCCGGTGTAGAACTTCAGGCCGAGCGAGCCGGCGTGCGGCCCCAGCAGCGCCGCAGGCTTGACGAAGTCGGCGCACGACTTGCCCCAGCCGAACTCCGGATCGGGGATGGTGCCCTGATGGCAGAACGGGTAGCCGAAGTGCTGCTTGCCCGGTTGCGTGACGACGTTGAGCTCGTCGTTGGGCAGCTCCTCGCTGAACCAGTCGCGTCCGTTGTCGGTGAACCACAGGTAGCCCGTCTTCGGGTCGAAGTCGAAGCCCACCGTGTTGCGCACGCCCGAGGCGATCGTCTCGAGGCCCGACCCGTCGAGGTTCATGCGGTAGATCTTGGCCCACTCGCCCGGATCGCAGATGTTGCACGGCGCGCCGACCTCGAAGTAGAGCTTCTCGTCCTTGATACGGAGATACTTCCAGCTGTGGTCCTCGCCGCCGGGCAGCTTGTCGTAGATGACGGTAGGCTCGCCCAGCTTGTCGAGGTTGGCCTCGACGTTGTCGTAGCGCATGATCTTCGTGTTCGTGGCCAGGTACAGGCTGCCCTTGTGGATCTCGATACCGGCGGCCAGCGGCATGTTCTCGATGATCGCCTTCGCCTCGTGCTTGCCCTGCTCGGGAATCACGTAGACCTTGTTGGCGACGAACAGCGTGCTGACGAAGACGTTGCCCTTCTCGCCCTGGCGCAGGCCGCGCGCGTCGAGCACGCCGGAGGCCCACACCTCGGCCTTGAAGCCCGGGGGTAGCTTGAACTTCTTGACCGGCAGCTGATCGACCGGCGTCGGGACCGGGAACGCTGGCACCGGCGCCATCTTCATCGCCTCGTCGGTTTTCGGACGGCCCTTCGCCCAGCCGGGTTCTTCGGGAGGCTTCTGCTGGGCCAGGGGGGCGCCCACGATGCAGAGCGCAGCAAGCGCTACGAATGTCACGACGGCAACGAGCGAGTGGATGGCACGCATGGTGGCTGTCTCCTTCTGGGCCGTTGACGACAATACCCGGGGCGATTATGGGGGAGACCAGGTACCCGATCAAGCTCCGCCGCGGAGCGTGATCCCGGAGGTCTAGGCGCGGGCCTTCGCGGCCGCGGCGGTCTCCGCATCCGCGGCATGGCCGTTGTCGCCGACCGCGCACGCGTCGGCGGCGCCGCGGTGGATCGAGAGATCCGTGATCGTCGGGTGCTCGCCGCAGAGCGGGCACTTCGGGTCGCGACGCAGCTTGACCTCGCGGAAGCGCATGCCGAGGGCGTCGTAGGTGAGCAGACGCCCGATCAGCGGCTCACCGACGCCGAGCAGCAGCTTGATCGTCTCGGTGGCCTGTACTACTCCGATGATGCCTGGGAGCACGCCCAGGACGCCGGCCTCGCTTCAGCTGGGGACGAGGCCGGGCGGCGGCGGCGTCGGATAGAGGCAGCGATAGCAGGGGCCCTGGTTCGGGGCCAGCACGGTGGCCATGCCCTCGAACTGGAAGATCGAGCCGTGGACGTTGGTCTTGCCCGCGAGGTAGCAGGCGTCGTTCACCAGGTAGCGCGTGTCGAAGTTGTCCGAGCCGTCCACCACCAGGTCGTAGTCCTTGATGATGTCCAGCACGTTGTCGACGTCGATGCGCGTGGGCAGCGGGATGACGTTCACGTCCGGGTTCAGGGCGCGAATCATCTCGGTGCCCGAGTCCACCTTGGGCCGCCCCACGTTGGCGGTGGTGTGGAGGATCTGGCGCTGCAGGTTGGAGACGTCCACCACGTCGCCGTCCATCAGGCCGATGGTGCCGACGCCGGCCGCGGCCAGGTACAGCGCGGTCGGCGAGCCGAGCCCGCCCGCGCCGATCAGCAGCACCTTCGACCGCAGCAGCTTTCGCTGGCCCTTCTCGCCCACCTGGTTCAGCAGGAAGTGCCGGCTGTAGCGCTGGATCTGATCGGCGTTCATCGGGCGGTCCTTGACCACGGGCAGACCCGACTGCGCCCACTTCTGGAAGCCGCCCTGCAGGTTGGTCACGTTCTCATAGCCAAGGTCCTTGAGCGCCTTGGCCGCAAGCATGGAGCGCAGACCGCTCTGGCAGTAGAGCACGATGGGCGTCGCCGGATCCGCCGCCGCGCCACCGATACGGAACTCGAGGAAGCCACGGCTGATATTGGTCGCCGGCTCGATGAAGCCGTCGCGGTATTCGTCCGGGTCACGCACGTCGATCAGGACCAGCGGCTCGCCCGCATCGATCCGCTTCTTGACCTCGGCCGGTCCCTGCTCGGGCACGACCTGCCGGGCGTCGGCCAGCATCTCCTTCAGCGTCTTCATGTCCCGCTCCTCACCCGATGTCCCTGCAATTTCGCGCTGTTGATAATACCACCAATTCCGGTCGGATCTAGGACTTCGGCCGGCCGGGCCTGCGCGGATGGCTAAGACTGCTATAATCGGCCGCGAAATGAAAGGGTTAATCCTCTCCGGCGGCCGTGGCACGCGGCTTCGGCCCATCACGTTCACGTCGGCCAAGCAGCTCGTTCCCATCGCCAACAAGCCCATCCTCTTCTATGGCATCGAGGCGCTGGCCGCCTCCGGGATCCGCGAGATCGGCATCGTGGTCGGCGACACCCGGCAGGAGATACGTGACGCGGTGGGCGACGGGCGTCGCTTCGGAGTCTCGGTCACCTACATCGAGCAGGAGGCGCCGCTCGGCCTCGCTCACGCGGTGCTGGTGTCCGAGCCGTTCCTCGGCAGCGAGCCGTTCTGCATGTACCTGGGCGACAACCTGATCCGCGAGCGCCTGGAGCCGCTGGTCAGCCGATTCCGCGACGAGAAGCCCAACTGCCAGATCCTGCTCGCCTCGGTGCCGGATCCCACCCAGTTCGGCGTGGCCGAGCTGCGCGACGGGCAGGTGATCCGCCTGGTCGAGAAGCCGAAGCAGCCGCCGTCCAACCTCGGCCTGGTCGGCGTCTACATGTTCGACCCGACCGTGTTCGAGGCGGTGAAGGCGATCAAGCCCTCGGCTCGGGGCGAGCTGGAGATCACCGACGCCATCCAGTGGCTGATCGACAAGGGCCACGTGGTGAAGCCGCACGTGATCGAGGGCTGGTGGAAGGACACCGGAAAGCTCGAGGACATGCTGGAAGCGAACCGGATCATCCTCGACACGCTGCTGCCGCGCAACGACGGCACCGTGTTCGACAGCGAAGTGCTCGGCCGCGTGGTGATCGAGGCGGGCGCGCGGGTGGTCAAGAGCACCGTGCGCGGGCCGGCCATCATCGGCCGCGACGCGGTGATCGAGGGCGCCTATGTGGGGCCGTTCACCTCGATCGGCGACCGGGTGGTGCTCCGGGCCAGCGAGGTCGAGCATTCGATCCTGCTCGAGGGCGCCAGCGTGACCGACGTGGGCGGCCGGATCGAGTCGAGCCTCATCGGGCGCAACGTGTCGATCTATCGCACGACCGCCAAGCCCCGCGCCTTCAACTTCATGCTGGGCGACCGCAGCGAGGTCGGGCTGCTCTGATGGCGGCCGACGACCCGATCGAGCTGACCGACGCGGCCAAGCGGGCGTTCTCGCTCCAGGACTACGGCCCCCCGCCGGTGATCGACGGCGTGCAGCTGGTCGAGCTGAAGCGCTTCACCGACGACGGGGGCTCGTTCATGGAGCTGGTCCGCCTGCAGCGGGGCATGGCGACGGCGCTGCCCGGCTTCGAGTGCCGGCAGGTCAACTACAGCGAGCTGGAGGCGGGGGCCATCAAGGCGTTCCACGTGCACCGTCGCCAGACCGATGTCTGGTTCGTGCCGCCCGGCGACAAGATGCTCGTGATCCTGCTGGACGTGCGCGAGGGCTCGAAGAGCCGGGGCGCGCAGCGCCGGATCGTGCTCGGCGACGGCACCTCGCGCCTGCTCGCCATTCCTCCCGGAGTGGCCCACGGGGTGAAGAATCTCGCCGCGTCGCGGGGCCACATCATCTATCTGGTCGACACGCAGTTCTCGCCCGATCCCGACCAGACCGAGGAAGGGCGCTTGCCGTGGGACTTCGCGGGGCCCGAGATCTGGGACATCGCGCGGGGATGAAGATCCTGGTCACGGGCGGCGCCGGCTTCATCGGGTCCAACTACGTCCGTCACGTGCTGGCCGCGCATCCCGGTGACTCGGTGGTGAACCTGGACAAGCTGACCTATGCGGGCAACCTCGAGAATCTCCGCGACGTCGAGCACGACCCCCGCTACAGCTTCGTGCACGGCGACATCTGCGACGGCCCCCGCGTGCGCGAGGCGATGCGGGGCGTGGACGCGGTGGTGCACTTCGCGGCCGAGACGCACGTCGACCGCTCGAACCGGGGCGCCGACGACTTCCTTCGCACCAACGTGACCGGCACCTTCACGCTGCTGGAGGCCGCGCGCGAGCTGGGAGTGGGTCGCTTCCTCGCGGTGAGCACCGACGAGGTCTACGGCAGCATCGCGGAGGGGGCGGCGCGGGAGACCGATCCGCTCAACCCGTCGAATCCCTACTCGGCGTCGAAGGCCGCCGCCGATCTCCTGGTGCGCGCCTACTGGACGACGCATCGGCTGCCGGTGCTGATCACGCGGAGCAGCAACAACTTCGGGCCGTACCAGTACCCGGAGAAGGTCATCCCGCTGTTCGTGACCAACGCGCTCGAAGGCCAGCCGCTGCCGCTCTACGGCGACGGCCGGAACGTGCGCGACTGGCTCTACGTCCTCGACAACTGCGCGGCGATCGACCTGGTGCTGCGCCGCGGCCGCGACGGGGAGATCTACAACATCGGGGGCAGCACCGAGGTCGAGAACATCGCCCTGACCCGGCGGATCCTCTCGCTGCTCGGCCGGCCCGAGAGCCTGATCCGGCCGGTCACGGATCGGCCCGGTCACGACCGCCGCTACGCGCTCGACTCCGGGAAGGTCAAGACGCTCGGCTGGACGCCGGCCACGACCTTCGACGCCGCGCTCGCCGCCACCGTGGAGTGGTACCGCGGCCACGAGTCGTGGTGGCGGCCGATCAAGACCGGCGCGTTCCGCCAGTACTACCAGAGCCAGTACGCGACCGGGTAGCGCCGTGTCGCGCGTGCGGATCGCGCTGACCGCGGTCGCCCTGATCGGCCTGCTCCTGCCCGGCGAGACGCCCGCCGCGCCGTCCGACCGCGCCCCGCGCCCGGATCCGCGTCAGATCTCCCCGCTCGTCTCGCAGATCCGGCGCGTCGAGCCCGCGGTGGTGGGCATCCGCGTGGAGGTGGACGCCGATCGGCCGTCGGCGGCCACGCTGGGCACCGAGCGCTGGGGCAGCGGCGTCATCTTCGACGCCGATCGCGGCTACGCGATCACCGTGAGCTACGTGCTCCTGGACGCCCGGCGCATCGAGGTCGCGCTCCGCAACGGCCGGCGGGTGTCGGCCCGGCTGACCGGCCTCGATCTGGAGGTGGGCGTCGGCGTGCTCCAGCTCGAGGGTCGCGGGCCGTGGCCCGCCGCGATGCTCGGCGATTCGAAGACGGTCGCCGCGGGCGAGGTGACCGGCACGGTGGGCGTCACCGACGACGGCGACCTGGTCTCGACCCCGAGCCGCGTCGAGTCGGTGCAACCGTTCGCGGCGGCGTGGGAGTACATGCTGGACCGCGCGTTCATCGTGGCCCCGTACAACTCGGCGTTCGGCGGCGCCGCGCTGGTGAATGCGGCCGGCAGCGTCATCGGCGTCACCTCGCTGCGCCTGGGCGAGGCGCCGCACGTCAACCTCGCCATCCCGATCGAGAAATTCCTCGCCCACAAGGACGATCTCCTCGCCAACGGCCGCGTCATGGGCCGCGCGCCGCGACCGTGGCTCGGGCTCTACACCGAGTCGGTGCGGGGAGGGGTGGCGGTCTCCGGCCTGAATCCGATGAGTCCGGCCCGGGCCGCGGGCATCCGTCCCGGCGACGTCATCGTGGCCCTGAACGGGACACCGGTGGCCAGCCGCGAGGAGTTCTACCGGGCGCTGTGGCAGTCGCCGATGGATCAGGACGTGCGAGTGACGGTGGTGCGGGCGGGCGCTCGCGAGGCCATCGCGGTCCGTCCGGCGGACCGCTACCGTTTCTATCGCACCTCCGACAAGTAGGTTAGGCTCTTATTCATGAAGGGCGTCGATACCTACCAGGGGCGCGGTCTCATCGCCGACCCCATCCACCAGTACATCCTCTACACGCGGCCCGACGGGCGGCCCGGCGAGGCCACCGAGCAGGACCTGATGGACTCGCCGTGGATGCAGCGTCTGCGGCGCGTGCCCCAGCTGCAGTCGGCGCGCTGGGTGTTCCCGGCCGCCGAGCACAGCCGCTTCCAGCACTCGCTCGGGGCCATGCACCTGGCCGGCCGCTTCGCGCAGCAGCTGCATCGCTCGCTGAAGGCGGAGTTCCCGGAGGGGCCCTCCGCCCCGTTGTTCGAGGAGCTGATGCGGGTGGCCGGGCTGCTCCACGACGTGGGCCACGGCCCCTTCGGCCACTTCTTCGACGACAACTTCCTGGCCGACTTCGACCTGACCCACGAGAAGGTCGGCCAGCGCATCATTCGCGAAGAGCTGGGCGATCTCATCCGTGGCCTGCGGCGCAGCCCCTGGGGCGCCTTCGACGAGGGCGAGCACATCGATCCGGAATGGATCTGCTACCTGATGGGCAAGAGCTACACGGTGCCGGTCAAGGAGCACCCCCCCTGGCTCGCCCACCTCAAGCCGCTGCTCTCCGGCATCTACACCGCCGACAACATGGACTACGTGCTGCGCGACTCCTACATGTGCGGGGTCGCGGTCGGTCCCATCGACATCGAGCGCATCATGTACTACTCGTTCTTCAGCGAGAAGGGGCTGACCCTCGATCGCGGCGGCATCCAGGCCTTCATCATGTTCCTGAACGCCCGCTTCTACCTCTACACCAACGTCTACTATCACCGCACGACTCGCGGCATCGACCTGCACCTGAAGGAGATCTTCCGCGAGACCATGAAGATGGTCTTCCCGTTCGATCTCAACAAGGACCTGCAGCCCTATCTGAACATGACCGAGTGGACGCTGCTGGAGGAGGTCGCCCGCTGGGAGCACTCCGACGATCCGGACCGCCGGGCGGTCGGGCGGGAGTGGCGGCAGATCCTCGACCGTCGCCTCAAGTGGCGCATGTCACACGAGGTGGTGCTCGACCTCTTCGAGCCGCGCCGCGGGCAGAGCTTCATGAAGGCGGAGGACGTGGAGCAGCGGGTGCGCGAGCTGCTGCCCGCCGGCCTGCGCGGGTTCCCGTTCAAGATCGACATGGCCCAGCAGGACCCGCGGCCCCTGAACCCGATCGGCATGCAGGACCGCCAGATCTACGTGTACGACGCGGCGTCGCGCACCGTGTCGGCCGAGCCGCTGAAGGAGCTGCTGAAGTACCTGCCGGGCAAGGTCGCGCAGTGCCGCATCTTCGCGATGAGCCACGAGCACGACCAGCAACTCGCCCGCGCGCTCGAGCAGGCGCTGGGCGAGGACCGTCCCGCGCACCCCACCAATCTCTGAGCCACCCCGGCCAGAAGGACTGAAGCCATGGAAAAGTTCCGCGGCGTCGACTACTACGGCATCGACGATCTCCTCACCGAAGAGCAGCGGATGATGCGCGACGCGGTTCGCGACTGGGTCGAGTCGCGGTTCCTGCCGATCGTGGGGCAACACCATCGCGACGGCAGCTTCCCGACCGAGCTGTCCCGGGACCTGGGCGAGATGGGGGTGTTCGGGGCGACCCTCAAGGGTTACGGCTGCGCGGGTCTGGACAACATCGCCTACGGCCTCATCATGCAGGAGCTGGAGCGGGGCGACTCCGGCCTGCGCTCGTTCGCCTCGGTGCAGAGCGGCCTCGTCATGTATCCGATCCACGCCTACGGCTCCGACGCCCAGAAGGACCGCTGGCTGCCCGCGCTGCAGTCGGGCGCCGCGCTCGGCTGCTTCGGGCTCACCGAGCCCGATCACGGCTCCGATCCGGGCGGGATGAAGACGCGCGCGAGCCAGAAGGGCCACGAGTACGTGCTCAACGGCACCAAGCTCTGGATCACCAACGGCTCGGTGGCCGACGTGGCGGTGGTGTGGGCCAAGGGCGACGACGGCGAGATCGGCGGGTACCTGGTGGAGCGGGGCACGCCCGGCTTCAGCACGCTCGACATCCACGGCAAGTTCTCGATGCGCGCGTCGATCACCTCGGAGCTGGCGTTCGCGGATTGCCGTATCCCGCTGGAGAACAAGCTGCCCGGGGTGAAGGGCCTCAAGGGTCCGCTGTCGTGTCTCTCGCAGGCGCGCTACGGCATCGCGTGGGGAGCGATCGGGGCGGCCATGGCCTGCTACGACTGGGCCCTGCAGTACTCCCAGCAGCGCATCCAGTTCAACAAGCCGATCGGCTCGTTTCAGCTCGTGCAGCAGAAGCTGGTGTGGATGATCACCGGGATCACCAAGGCCCAGCTCCTGTGCTGGCGGCTCGGCCAGCTGAAGGACGAGGGCCGCGCGCGCCCGCAGCAGATCTCGATGGCCAAGATGAACAACGTGCAGATGGCGCTCGACTCGGCGCGGATGGCGCGCGACATCCTCGGCGCCGCCGGCATCGTCGACGAGCACCCGATCATCCGCCACATGCTGAACCTCGAAACCGTCAACACCTACGAAGGTACGCACGACATCCACACCCTGATCGTGGGCCGCGACATCACCGGCCTCGACGCGTTCGGCATCTGAGGTAGCATAGGGCCCCTATGACTCCCGAGCCGGCGTCGCCCGCTGTCGCCCTGCCCGCGCCTCCCGGGGTCGTGGCCTCGGCCGAGCGGGCCCGCCCCGACATGCGTCTGCTCGGCCTGCTCGCCCTGGGCCACATGGTCATCGACATCAACCAGGGCTCGCTGCCCGCGATCCTGCCGTTCATCAAGGACGCGCTGAATCTCTCGTACGCGGCGACCGGCGTGATCGTGCTCACCGCGAACGTGACCTCCTCGCTGATCCAGCCGCTCTTCGGCTACTTCGCCGACCAGACCGCGCGGCGCTGGCTCCTCCCGCTGTCGGTGGTGCTGTCCACGGTGGGGCTGGCGTTCACCGGGCTCGCCCCGTCGTACGCGGCGGTGCTTGCGCTGGTGATGGTCACCGGCTTCGGCGTCGCCGCCTACCATCCCGAGGGCTACCGCACCGCGACCGCGGTGGCGGGAGATCGCAAGGCCACCGGCGTGTCCATCTTCTCCACCGGCGGCAACATCGGCATCGCGCTCGGGCCGCCGCTCATGACCGCGCTCCTCACCGGCTTCGGGCTGGCCGGCAGCCTCGGCATGCTGGTGCCCGGCTTGCTGGCCGGAGCCCTGCTCACCGCGGTGCTGCCGCGGCTGTCGGCGCCTCCGCCCGCGGTCGCCCAGGCCCGCGCGGCCGCCGCGGGCGCCCGCACCATGGTGGGCGCCATGAGCCTGCTCATCCTGGTCGTGGCGATCCGCTCATGGACCCAGCTCGGCTTCACCACCTTCATGCCGTTCTACTGGGAGAACGTGCTCCACGGCGATCCGCGGCTGATCGGCACCCTGCTCGCCGTGTTCCTCGGCGCCGGCGCGGTCGGAACGCTCGTCGTCGCGCCGCTGGCCGACCGTCTCGGCGCCCGGCGCTGTGTGGTCTGGGTATTCCTCCTCTCCACGCCGATCGCGCTGGGCTTTCTGCTCGTCCGGGGCGGCCCGCTCGTGTTCGTCCTGCTGGCGCTGCTCGGCTTCGTGCTCGTCTCCACCTTCACGATGTCGGTCGTGTTGGGCCAGGCGTATCTGCCCCGCAACCCGGGCCTCGCGTCGGGCCTCATCGTCGGCTTCGCCATCGGCGCGGGCGGCGTCGGGGCGACCGGGCTCGGCTGGGTGGCCGACCACTGGGGCCTGACCTCCGCGCTCGCCATCTCGGCCTCGATGCCCATCGCGGGGTTCGTGGCGGCGCTCTTCCTGCCGGATCCCAGAACCGGTGACCTCGGCTAGGTTCGAGGACGGCGAGCAGGTCCTGCTCATCGACCAGCGCGGCAGGCGTCATCTGCTGCTGCTGCGGAAGGGCGACACCTTCCATTCCGACCGCGGCTGGGTGACGCACGATGCCATCATCGGGCAGCCCGACGGCTCCTGGGTGCGCACGTCCAAGGGCACGCGCTATCTCGCCCTGCGCCCGACGCTGGCCGAGTACGTGCTCGACATGCCGCGTGGCGCCCAGGTCATCTACCCGAAAGACCTGGCGATGGTGATGTTCTGGGCCGACATCTTCCCGGGCGCGCGGGTGCTCGAGGCGGGCATGGGCTCGGGCGCGCTGACCCTGGCCCTCTTGCGCGCGGTGGGGCCGGAGGGCCGCGTCGTCTCTTACGAGCAGCGCGAGGACTTCTGCCGGCGCGCGCTGGCCAACATCCAGACCCGGCTCGGCGAGGTCACCACGCTCACCGTGCGGATCCGGCCGGTGGAGGACGGGCTGCCCGAGGAGGAGCCGGTGGATCGGGCGGTGTTCGATCTGCCCGAGCCCTGGCGCCTCGTGGATCCGGTCGCCAACGTGCTGCGGCCGGGGGGCATCTTTCTCTCGTACGTGCCGACGATCATCCAGTCCCATCAGCTGACCGAGGCGCTCAGACGCCACCGCGGCTACGCGCTGGTCGAGACGTTCGAGACGCTGCTGCGGCCGTGGAACATCGACGGCACCTCGGTTCGGCCGTTCCATCGGATGGTCGCCCACACCGGCTTCCTCACGGTGGCCCGCCGGGTGGTGCCGGAAGAAGGCGTGACGCTGCCGAAGGTGGCGGATCCCGAGAGCGACTGAGCCCGTGCTCGAGCGCTGCTTCGAGCTTCACCGGAGGGGAGCCACCCTCGGCGGGGAGATCCGTGGCGGCCTCACCACGTTCATGGTGATGGCCTACATCATCTTCGTGAACCCGGCGATCCTCTCCTTCGCCGGCGTCCCGCCCCTGCAGGGCCAGGGGCCGTCGTTTCTCGCCACGCAGGCCGCCACGTGTCTCATCGCGGGCGCGATGACGATCGCGATGGGGCTGCTCACCAACTACCCGCTCGCGGTCGCGTCGGGGATGGGGCTCAACGCGGTCGTCGCCTTTCAGCTCATCGCGGGGATGAAGCTGCCGTGGACCGCCGCCATGGGCGTGGTGGTGCTGGAGGGGCTGGTCATCACCCTGCTCGTGCTGACCGGGTTCCGAGAGGCGATCATGAACGCGATCCCGGTGGCGCTGAAGCGCGCGATCGGCGTGGGCATCGGCCTGTTCATCCTGTTCATCGGCCTCGTGTCGGGCGGCATCGTCAAGCCGGGGCCGCCGGGCGTGCCGGTGACGCTCGGGGACCTCGGCTCGGCGCCGGTGGCGGTCGCGATCTTCGGACTTCTGCTCACGCTCTGGCTGACCGCGCGGCACGCGAGCGGGGCGCTCCTCGTCGGCATCCTGGCCAGCACGGTGGTGGCGATCGTGGTCAATCAGATGACCGGCGGCCGCGCCTTCCCGATCCCGGGGCAGGCGGTGTGGCCGGCCAGCCTGGTGGCCTGGCCGGACTTGAGCAGCCTGGGCGCCGGGCTCGACTTCTCGGTGTTCGTGCGGGTCGGCGTGATCACCGCGGTCGTCACCGTGTTCTCGATCATGCTGTCCGATTTCTTCGACACCATGGGCACCGTGATCGGCATCGGGGGCGAGGCCGGCTGGCTCACCCCGGCGGGCCGCCTGCCGCGGCTCAATCGCGTCCTGCTCGTGGACTCGGTTGCCGCGATGGCGGGCGGCGCGGCCGGCGCTTCCTCCGCCACCACCTACATCGAGTCGGCGGCCGGCGTGGCCGCCGGGGCGCGCACCGGGCTCGCGTCGGTGGTGACCGGCGCGTGCTTCCTGCTCGCGCTGTTCTTCGCCCCGCTCGCCGGGGTGGTCCCGGCGCAGGCCACCGCGCCGGCCCTGATCGTGGTCGGGTACCTGATGAGCCGGGTGGTGCGCGAGATACCGTTCGCCGACCTCGAGGAGGGCTTCCCCGCGCTCCTCACCCTGACCGTGATGCCGTTCACCTATTCGATCACCAACGGCATCGGCGCGGGCTTCATCGCCTACTGCTTCATCAAGGTCGTCCGCGGCAAGGGGCACGAGGTGGCGTCCATGATGTACGTGGCCGCGCTGGCCTTCGTGGTCTACTTCCTCCTGCCCCTGCTCCAGCGCCTCACCCAGGGGTGAGGCGCGCCGGCGCCCCGCGAGGGCTGTGGTAGGCTAAGTGCCTCGATCAGCTACCCCGCGGAGGAGGCCCCAGCAGTGATCAGCGTGATGCGTGAATACGCCCGGAGCCTGAAGATCGTGCTCCTGGTCGTCATCGTGGTCTTCATCCTCACCTCCGGCGTGCTCTTCTACTTCGGCACGAGCCCGTTCGGGAGCACCGGCGCGCGGAGCAGTGCGGTGGCGGTGGTCAACGGGGAGGAGATCCCGCGCGAGCGCTACCAGCGGGCCCAGGCCAACATCATGGCCGCCTACGAGCGGATGGCCCGCCAGCGGCTCACCCCGGAGATGGCCGAGCGCCTCGGGCTGTCGCAGCAGGTGATGAACGAGCTGGTGACCGAAGCGATCGTCATCCAGGGCGCGGCGAAGGAAGGCATCCGCGTCACCGACGACGAGCTGCGCACCACCATCCAGCAGATCCGGGAGTTCCAGGAGAACGGGCGGTTCTCGCGCGACGAGTATCTCAAGGTCCTGCGTCAGGTTCGCCTCGATCCGGGTCAGTTCGAGACCGAGGTGCGCCGTCAGCTCGCCCGCCGCAAGATGGAGGCGATCATCAAGCAGGGCGTGAAGGTCTCCGAGGAGGAGGTGCGCCAGGCCTACGCGCAGCGCAACGAGCGGGTGCGCGCCGCCTGGGCCCACGCCGAGTTCAAGCCGGCGATGGCGGCGGTGCAGGTCGCCGACGCCGACCTCGAGCCCTACGTCAAGGCCCACGCCGCGCAGTTCAGCCAGCCGGAGCGGCGGAAGCTGCAGTACGTGCTGGTCGCGCCGGCCAAGCAGCCGCCGGCGGTGACCGACGCGGAGGTCGAGGCCTACTACAAGGAGCACGGCAGCGAGTTCGAGGAGCCCAAGCGCGTGCGGGTGGCCCACGTGCTGGTGCGGGTGCCGCCGGTCGGCGGCAGCGATGCCGAGAACGCGGCGAAGGCCAAGATCGAGGACGTGATCAAGCGGGCCCGCGGCGGCGAGGATTTCGCCAAGCTCGCGCGCGAGATCTCCGAGGACAAGGCGAGCGCCGCGCAGGGCGGCGAGCTGGGGCTGGTGGGGCCCGGCGAGCTGGTGGCCCCCTTCGAGCAGGCCGCCTTCGCGCTGAAGAAGGGCGAGATCTCGGAGCCGGTGCGCACGCCCTTCGGCTATCACGCCATCCGGGTGCTCGACATCCGCGAGGGCGGCAAGACCCCGCTCAAGGACGTGGCCGCGAAGATCAAGGAGACGCTCGGCACCCAGAAGGCCGAGCGGGCCGCCGCGGCGCGGGCCGACGAAGTGAAGACCGCGCTGGCCGCGGCCCCCGACTTCGCCGCGGAGGCCAAGCGGCTCGGGCTCGAGGCGCACGAGTCGCTGTTCGGGCGCGGCGACGGCCTCGCCGAGGCCGGCCGCGATCCGCAGGTGGACGAGACGCTCTTCGGGCTGGCCCCGGGGGGCGTGTCGGCGCCGATCAAGATCGCCGGCGGCTATCTCATCGCCAAGGTGGTGGCGCAGGTGCCGGCCGGCGTGCCGCCGCTCCCCGAGATCCGCGATCGGGTGGTCGAGGCGATCAAGCGGGAGCGGGCCGAGCAGCAGGTGACCGACAAGGCCCGGGCGCTGATCGCTTCACTCGGCAAGGGCGGCGACTTCGCCGCGACCGCGAAGGCGGAAGGCTTCACCACCGGATCGCTGCCCGCGTTCTCGCGCGCGGAGCCGCCGAAGGACCGGGGCTCGCTCCCGCCCGGCGTGCTGCTGGCCGCCGTGCAGACGCCGGCCGGGCAGATCGCGGAGCCGGTGCGGGGGGAAGGCGGCGTCTACGTGGTCAAGACGCTCGAACGCCAGCCCGCGCCCGCGGACGGCTTCGAGAAGGAGCGCTCGGACCTGGAGAAGCAGGTCCTCGAGCAGAAGCGGGCGCTCGCGTGGGAAGACTGGATCCGAGGCCGGCTCGCCGCCGCCAAGATCGAGGTGGGCGGCCAGCCCGCGACCATGACTCGCTGATCCCGAGGCCTCCAATGGACAAGACCGCGCTCATCATCATCGACGCCCAGCAGGAATACTTCGCGCCGATCGGCAAGGTGGTGCTCCCCGACGGCCCCCAGGCGGTGACGCGCATCGCGGACACGCTCGAGTGGGCGCGGCGGGCGGGCGTGCCCGTGTTCCACGTGGTGCACGAGAGCCGGCGGCCCGGGGCGACCACCTTCGTACCGGGCAGTCCCGCGCTCGCCATTCACGACGCGGTGATCCCGGCGGCCGGCGAGGCGGTCATCACCAAGCATCTGCCGGGCGCCTTCACCGACACGTCGCTGGAGAGCGACCTGCGCCGGCTGGGCGTCGAGCGGGTGATCGTCTCCGGCTTCATGACCCAGATGTGCTGCGACACCACCACCCGGGAGGCCGCGCACCGGGGCTTCAAGGTCACGCTGCTGTCCGACGCCACCGCCGCGATGGACGTGCGCGCGCCCGACGGTGAGGTCATTCCTCACGACCAGGTCCATCGCACGCATCTGGGCAGCCTCAACGGGTTTCTGGCCGAGGTGAAGCGGAGCGACGAGGTGATCCGGCCGTGAGCATCCAGCGCACCCCGATGACCCGCGTCGGCTACGACCGGCTGCGCGACGAAGTGGAACGGCTCAAGAAGGAGCGCCCGAACATCGTGCGCGCCATCGCGGAGGCGCGGGCCCACGGCGATCTCAGCGAGAACGCGGAGTACCACGCCGCGCGCGAGCGCCAGGGATTCATCGAGGCGCGCATCACCGATCTGGAGTCGAAGGTCGGGACCGCCGAGGTCATCGACCCGCCGACCTCGGGCGACCGGGTGACCTTCGGCTCGACGGTGAAGCTGGAGGACGAGGACGGCAAGCAGGCCACGTATCAGATCGTGGGATCGGACGAGGCGGACCCGAAGCGCGGGCTCATCTCCGTCATGTCCCCGCTGGCCCGGACCCTGATCGGCAAGAAGGTCGGCGACCGCGTCACCGCCCAGCTGCCGGGCGGGAAGAAGGCCTTCGAGATCCTCGGCGCGAACTTCCGGCTCGAGGCCGCGCCCTAGTTCCGGAGCGCTTCGCGCAGCTCCCGGGTCAGGGCTTCCACGGTGCCGCGGGTGCCGCCGGCGAGCTTGCTCTTCCACTCGCCCTCGGTCTCGAAGCGGCGGTCCTTCAGGCGGTCGCCCCACGGCTTCACCGCCTCGCGGATGGCGTGGAAGTCGAAGGCGTCGCGCTTGAGCTCCCGCGCGCGGGCCATCACGTCGGGGGCCACCCGGATGAAGGCGCGCAGGGCCGCTCCGGTCTTGATGGAGTACTTGCGGCCGGCCCACGCGGTGGGGAAGACGCCCGCCACCGACTTCATGTAGTTGAGGAAGAAGCGCTTGGCGTGCTGGCGCACCTCGTTGATGCGCGCGCCGCCGCCGATCTTCTCCACCGCCTCCAGGAACTCCACGATCTCCTCGGCGAGCGGGGCCTGCGAGACGCGTCCTCGCCCGGTGCCGAGCATCTTGATGTCGCCGGAGAGCGGCGAGGTCTCGTCCTCGTTGAGCGAGCGGATCACGTCGTGGGCGAGGGCCTGATTCGGATCCGGATAGAGCTTGCGGCCGGCGAGGCTCACGATGTGCGAGGGGTTGAGCCGGGTGTGCTTGGCGTTGATGGTCACGAACAGCTCGACGATCTGGCGCGCGTCCAGCCGATCGAAGAGCACCGCCGGCACCTCGATGCCGAGATTCTCGCCGGCCTGGGTCAGCGCGTGCAGCGCGAGCAGCCGATGCTGGCCGTCGAGCACGCGCAGCACCCCGTGCTCCTCGGGGATCTGCAGCAGGCCCAGGTCGTGCTGGCTCGCCATCGGCGTGAACGTGAAGCGCTTCTCGGAGGTGATGATCACCGCGCCGGGGATGGCGGGCAGCGTGCCCGCGTCCTTGCAGTCGCGGTAGTAGTTGACGAGCTCGTCGATCTTGCGACGGATGACCGGCCGCTGGTAGGCGGTCTCACTCTCCCCGATGCGCTTCTCGAGCGCTTCCCAGTTCACGCGCGCGCGGTTCACTCGCTGCTTGCCCTTTGCGGGCGGCTCATGGTCGGCGCCGCCGTACCCGAGCACCTCGAACTTCACCAGCCGGTCGATGTCCTTGGCCGAGAACGACGCCTGGAAGAATTCGACCCCGAATTGCTTCACGCGGTGCGCGGGAACCGTGATCATCGGTCGTGTCCGCCTCCGTGGGGACGGGTTTGGGGAGCAGGGAAACGGGGCAACTGTATACGATGCGCAAACCCTTGTCAACATGCACGTTTTAGGCGCTGTAGGGGTGTGGTATCACCCCCAGGAGTTGGGGCTCGATCCGACGTTATCCACAAGATGTGGGCAGGCTGGGGATACGGGAAACCTTGTGGATAGCTGTGGATGAATCGCGAATCACGACAGCCGGAGCGCGCCCGCGAGCGCCGCGACGCCCAGGATCAGGAACAGCGCCGCCGCGATGCGGCGCAGCGTCACCGGCGAGACCAGCCGGGCGAGATACGACCCGCCGAGGACGACCGCCCCGTCGGCGGCCAGCATGCCGAGCGTGCTGCCCGCGGTCACCCCGGCGGCCGACACGAAGCGGGCGCCGAGCGCCACGGTGGCGAGCTGTGTCTTGTCGCCCATCTCGGCGAGGAAGAACACGACGACGGTGGTGAGCAGCGGGCCCCAGCGAGCGGGCGCGGACGTCTCGGGGGCCTCGTCCGGCCTGAGCGTCCAGATGCCGAACGCGATGAACCCGACGGCGAGCGCCCACGCCAGCGCGGCCGGCGGCAGGCGACGTGCGACCCAGACCCCGGCGGTGGCGGCCAGCGCGTGATTGAGCGTCGTCGCGATCAGGATGCCGAGCATGATGGTCCATGCGCGCTGAAATCGCGCGGCGAGGGCGAGGGCGATCAGCTGGGTCTTGTCGCCCATCTCGGCCAGGGCGACCACGAGACATGATGTCCAGAGCGCGGTCACGTGAGCGAGATCCTGGGTGGGCGCGGGCCTCCGCCCGGCGCTCCCGCCCCCGTACTAACCGGGACGCCGCCTTGCAAATCGCGCGGCCAGGATGCTAGGCTCCCGCCCATCCGATCCCACGATCTCCCTCCGGAGGACACGATGTCGAATACCCCGCGCCGTTGCGATGCTCCCTCTCTCGGCCGTCGCCGCTTCCTCGGCACCATCGGCGCGGCCGGGGCCATGGCCGCGCTCGGCGCTCCCGCGATCGGGCGCGCCCAGGCGCGCGAGGTCAAGGTGGGTTATATCCTGCCGGTCACGGGCCCGCTCGCCTTCGAGGCGCAGCTCGCCCTCAACGGCCTGCAGCTGGCGGTGGACGAGATCAACGGCGGGGGCGGCATCAAGTCGCTCGGCGGCGCGAAGATCGTGCTGCTCCCCGGCGATACCCAGAACAAGGTCGAGCTCGGCAACTCGGAGGCGGCGCGCCTGATCGACCAGAACGTGACCGCGCTGATCGGCCCCTTCTCGAGCCTGGTCGCCTTCTCGGTGCGCCAGGTCACCGAGAAGAACAAGACCCCGTTCCTGCTGCTGGCCACCGTGGCCGACAACGTGCTCGAGGGCGGCCTCCACTACGCGTTCCGCATGCAGCCGAACGCGCGCGCGATGGCCACGCTCACCCTCGGCAACATGATCGAGATGTCGAAGAACGCGGGGCTGGTGGTCAAGCGGGTGGCCATCATGCACGAGGACGGCAACTTCGGCACCACCATGGGCAACCACGTGGAGGCCTTCGCGGCCAAGATGAGCTACGAGGTCGTGCAGCGCGTGCCCTACAACCTGCGCTCCCCCGACTTCACCGCCGAGCTCTCCAAGGTCAAGGCGGCCCGGCCGGATCTGCTCGTGATCAGCGGCTACTACGGCGACTCCAAGCTGATCGCGGAGACCGCCTCCAAGCTGCGGATCGGAGTCAACGCGCTGGTGGGGCTGGCCAACGCGGCCTACTCGAATCCCAAGTTCATCGCGGAGAACCGCGAGCTGACCGACCTGCTCTTCGACGGCAACTACTGGCACAACCCGCAGAGCCCGCGGGCCCGCGCGGTGTTCGAGGCCTACCAGAAGAAGTACAACTCGGTGATGTCGAACCACGGGGTCCAGGGCTACCAGGTGATGTTCGTGCTCAAGGACGCGCTCGAGCGGGCGGCCTCGACCGATCGCGAGAAGGTGCGCGACGCGATCGCCAAGACCAATCTCACCGACCACATCCTCACCCAGGACGCGATCCGCTTCGACGACAGCGGCGAGAACGTCAACGCCACCCCGGCCCTGCTGCAGGTGCAGGGGGGCAAGCCGGTGGTGGTGGGGCCGGCGCGCTTCCTGGAGGCCAAGCCGGTGTTCCCGGTTCCGAAGTGGAAGGGCTAGCCGCCGCGAGGTGACCTGGCTCTTCTTCCAGGCCGTCGTCAGCGGCCTGCTGCTCGGCGGCGTCTACGGTCTGGTCGCGAGCGGGCTGTCCCTCATCTTCGGGGTGCTGCGCATCATCAACTTCGCCCACGGGGCGGTGATGATGCTGGCCATGTACACCTCGTACTGGCTGTTCGTGCTGCTCGGGGTGGATCCGTACCTCTCCATCGTCGTCACCGGCCCGCTCTTCTTCGCGCTGGGCGTGCTCATCCAGCGCGTGATCATCGAGCCGAACCGGGCCGCCGCCGAGCACAACCAGCTGCTGCTCACGCTCGGCGTCGCGTTGTTCCTGGAGAACCTGGCCCTCGTGCTCTGGCAGGGCGACTTCCGGACCTTGCGCGTGTGGTACTCGGGCGCCTCGTTCATGCTGGGCGACGTGCTGGTGGAGGTGCCGCGTCTCATCGCGGCGGGCGGGGCGGTGCTGGTCGGGCTCGCGCTCTGGGCATTCCTGCGCACCACGGACGCGGGCAAGGCCATCCGCGCCCTCGCCGAGGAGCCGGAGGGGGCGCGCCTGGTCGGCATCGACGTGGCGCGGATCCGGGGGGTCGCGTTCGGCATCGGTTCCGCGTGCGTGGCGGTGGCGGGGGCGCTGATCACCCCGTTCTTCTACGTGGCGCCCGACGTGGGCGAGAGCTTCAACATCATGGCCTTCGTGGTGGTGGTGCTCGGCGGCATGGGCAACTTCCTGGGCGCGCTCGCGGGCGGCTTCATCGTGGGGCTGGCCGAATCGCTCGGCGCCGCGTTCCTGCCCGGCTCGCTGAAGCAGCTCGTGGTCTTCGGCCTCTTCGTGATCGTGCTGCTGCTCCGCCCCGAGGGCCTCTTCGGCGCGCGTCGTGGCCGCTAGGGTCCTCCTCGGCGTCGGCCTGGCCGCCCTGGTCGCGGTGCCTCCGCTCCTTCCCAAGTACGCGCTCGACGTCCTCATCAGCATCCTCTTCTTCGGCTACCTCGGCGCGTGCTGGAACATCCTCGGCGGCTACGGCGGGCAGTTCTCGTTCGGCCACGCCGCCTTCTTCGGGATCGGCGCCTACACCTCGACCCTGCTGCTGCTGCACTGGGGATGGAGCCCCTGGCTCGGGATGCTGGCCGGCGGCGCGCTCGCCGCCGGCTTCGGGCTCTTCGCCGGCTACCTGTCGTTCCGCTACGGGCTGCGCGGGCCCTACTTCTCGCTGGTGACGCTGGCCTTCGCGGAGATGCTGCGGGTGGTGGCGGTGAACTGGAAGGCGGTGGGCTCCTCGTTGGGCCTGGTGGTGCCGAACCGCGGCTCGGCGCCCGCGATGTTCCTGTTCGCGGAGAAGCTGCCCTACTACTACGTCATCTTCGCGATGGCGATGGGAGCGGTGTGGATCACGCGGGTGATCGAGCGGTCCCGGATGGGCTACGCTCTCGCCGCGGTGCGCGAGAACGAGGACGCGGCGGAGGCGGCCGGCGTCGACGCGCTCTCCACCAAGCTGCGCGCGATGGCGGTGTCGTCGTTCCTCACCGCGCTCGGCGGGACGTTCTACGCGCAGTACTTCGCCTACATCGATCCCACCATCACCTTCGGGCCCGCGATCTCCATCGGCGCCCTGCTCCCCGCGATCGTGGGCGGCGCCGGCACGGTGGCCGGGCCGCTGCTGGGCTCGTTCGTGCTGACCCCGATCTCCGAGGTGACGCGGGCTCTGCTGCGGGGCCGCGCCGGGGCCGACATCATGCTGTACGGCCTCATCCTGATCCTCGTCATCTCGTTTCTGCCCAACGGGCTCGTGGGCTGGTTTCGAAGCCGCCGGCGCGGCGCGGAGCGGGCGGTGTGAGCGGTCCGGGGCTCGAGGTCCGCGGGCTCACCAAGCGTTTCGGCGGGCTGGTGGCGGTCAATCACTTCGACCTCTCGGTGGCGCCGGGCGAGATCGTGGGGCTCATCGGGCCCAACGGCGCCGGCAAGACGACCGTCTTCCATCTCATCGCGGGCTTTCACGGTCCGAGCGAGGGCTCGATCCACTTCGACGGCGTCTCGCTGGTGGGCCTCAAGCCTCACGCGATCTGCCGGCGCGGTCTCGCGCGGACCTTTCAGCTGGTCCAGCCGTTCGCGGGGCTCACCACGCTGGAGAACGTGATGGTCGGCGCGTTCAATCGGGTGGGCGACGTCGCCGGGGCGCGCGCCCGGGCCGCCGAGATCGTGGACTTCGTCGGCCTCGGGCCCCGGCGGGACATGCCGGCGCGGCACCTCACGCTGGCCGACCGCAAGCGCCTGGAGGTGGCGCGCGGCCTTGCCACCGGCCCGCGGCTCCTGCTACTGGATGAAGTGATGTCCGGGCTGAACCCGACCGAGATCGAGGCCATCATCGGGCTGATCCGCCGCATCCACGCCCGCGGGGTGAGCCTGCTGATCATCGAGCACGTCATGCGCGCGATCCTGGCGCTCTCCCATCGGCTGGTGGTCCTCCACCACGGCGAGAAGATCGCCGAGGGCGCGCCGGCCGCGGTGGCCCGGGACCCGCGGGTGATCGAGGCGTACCTCGGCGAAGCGGTGGAGGAGGCGCGGTGAGCCTGCTCAGCCTCCGCGGAATCGACGTGGCCTACGGCGACCTGCCCGCGCTGACCGGCGTGGACCTCGTCATCGAGTCGGGCGAGATCCTCTCGGTGGTCGGCGCCAACGGCGCGGGCAAGACCACGATGCTCCGCGCGATCTCCGGCCTGCTGCGCCCGCGCGCCGGCGAGATCACGCTCGACGGGGCGCGCCTGGACCGGCTGCCGAGCCACGCGGTCGTCGAGCGGGGCGTGGTCCAGGTGCCCGAGGGCCGCAAGATCTTCCCGAGCCTCACCGTGCTGGAGAACCTCGAGCTGGGCTCCTACACCGCGGCGGCGCGGCCGCACCGACGCGAGAGCCTGGATCGTGTGCTCGCCCTCTTCCCGATTCTCGGGGAGCGTCGGCGCCAGGCCGCCGGCACCATGTCGGGCGGCCAGCAGCAGATGCTGGCCGTCGGCCGCGCGCTGATGGCACGACCGCGCCTGCTCATGCTGGACGAGCCCTCGCTCGGGCTGGCGCCCAAGATCGTCCAGGAGATCTTCCGCATCATCGGCGAGATCAACCGGACGGGGACGACGGTGCTGCTGGTCGAGCAGAACACCCGGCAGGCGCTGGCGCTCGCCGGACGCGGCTACGTGCTGGAGAACGGCCGCGTCGTGCTCTCGGGCGCGGGACGAGATCTGCTCGACAACGAGCACGTGCAGCGCGCCTATCTCGGGATGTGACGGAGCGATGCCCATGTCCGACCTCGATCTGACCGATCCGACCGCCGCGACGCTCACCGAGCTGGCCCGGGCCATCCGCGCCGGCAAGCTCTCGCCGCTGGCGCTGACCCGCGCCTACCTGGAGCGCATCGCCCGGCTCGACGGCACGCTGCGCGCCTACATCACGGTGGATCGAGACGGCGCGCTCGCCGCGGCGGCGGCGCTCGAGCGCGAGGCGGCCGCCGGCGCCTGGCGTGGGCCGCTGCACGGCGTGCCGCTCGCCCACAAGGACCTCTGCCTGATCCCGGGGCTGCCCACCTCGTGCGGCACGAAGACCGCCGACTACTTCGTGGGCGCGCCGCCGTGCACCGCGGTCGCGCGCCTCGGGTCGGCGGGCGCGCTCACGCTGGGCAAGCTCAACATGACCGAATTGGCCCTCGGTCCCTTCGGCGACAATGCCCACCACGGCGACGTGCAGAACCCCTGGCGCCTCGGCCACGTCTCGGGCGGCTCCAGCAGCGGCTCGGGCGCCGCGGTGGCGGCCGGCCTCGCCGCGGCCGCGCTCGGCACCGACACCGGCGGGTCCATCCGCCTTCCCGCCGCGTGCTGCGGGCTCGTCGGGCTCAAGCCGACCTACGGGCGAGTCAGCCGCGCCGGCGTGATGCCGCTGTCCTGGTCGTACGACCACGTGGGCCCGCTGGCGCGCACGGTGCGCGACGCCGCGCTCCTGCTCGGCGTGATCGCGGGGCACGACCCGCTCGACGCGACGTCGAGCCGTCGGCCGGTGCCGGATTACCTGGCCGCGCTGGAGGGCGGCGCGAAGGGGCTGCGCATCGACGTGGCCGGCGGCTTCTACGCCGACGGACTCGATACCGAGGTCTCGCGCGCGCTGGACGCGGCGGTCGCGGCGCTGCGGGGGCTCGGGGCGGCCGTCGAAGCCGTCGCGGTGCCCGATCCCGGCCCCATGGTGGCCGCCTGCAGCAACGTGATGGTGCGCGCGGAGGCCGCGGTCATCCACTCGCGCATCCTGAAGGAGCGACCGGGCGAGCTGCAGCCGGCAGTGCGTGACCGGATGGCGCCGGGGCTGACCGTGACCGCCTCGGAGTATCTGCAGGGCCAGCGTTTGCGCGCCCGCTTCACGCGCGAGTTCATCGACGACGTCTTCTCGCGGATCGACGTGCTGGCGACGCCGACCATTCCCGAGCCGTCCCCCGCGCTGGCCGCCGCCAAGGCGGGGAGCGCCGCCGACGTCATCCGTCGCATGGGCCGCTTCTCCCGGCTCACCCGGCCGTTCAACGCGCTGGGCCTGCCTGCGCTGTCGCTGCCGTGCGGCGCGTCCGCCGACGGCCGGCCGCTCGGCCTCCAGCTCGTGGGCCGCCCGTTCGATGAAGCCACGCTGCTGCGCCTGGGCCACGCCTACGAGTCCGCGACGGCATGGCATCGCCGCCGGCCCGCACTGCCGTGATGGCCGCTGGTCCGGTCGCGCGGTCGATCGGGCTTGCGCTCACGATCATGTCGCTGCCGCCTGGGCCGGCCGGTGCCGCCGATCCGGGGCCCCGGGTGGCGCTCGTGACGACGGTTCCAGCGACCCGCGACGCATTCGTCGGCGGGCTCCGGGACCTCGGCTACCAGGACGGGCGTAACATCGTGATCGACTGGCGCCGAGCGCCGGAGGACGGCGCCGGTGATATCGAGGCGATCGTGCGGCAGGCGCCGGCTTGCCTGGTACTCCCCGGTCCGTTCCGGCTGGCTCGGGGGCTGGGCCTGACCACCACGATCCCGATCGTTGCCATCGATCTGGAGAGCGACCCCGTGGCCGGCCGATTCGTCGCCAGCCTGGCCCGCCCGGGTGGAAACGTGACCGGCATCTTCCTCGACCTGCCCGAGCTGGCGGGCAAGCAGATCGAGCTCCTGCGCGAGGCGGTGCCGCGCCTGGCCCGGCTCGCCGTGCTGTGGGACGAGCGAGTCAGCGGCCCTCAGCTACGGGCGGCGGAGGCGGCCGCGCAGACCGCCGGCATCACGTTGATCCCGGTCCCGATCCGATCGGCCGCCGACCTGGCCGACGTGGTCGAGCGCGCGATGAAGGCACGTCCCCAGGCGCTCCTGGTCCTGACGTCGCCCGACGTCTTCGCGGCGCGGGCCCACATTGCGGAGGGGGCGCAGCGCCACCGGCTTCCCGCCGCGAGCATCTTCCCGGCCTTCGCCGACGCGGGCGGGCTGCTCGGCTACGGGCCGGATCTCCTGGGGATGTACCGTCAGGCCGCGCAGTACGTCGATCGCATCCTGAAGGGTGCGCGGCCGGCGGATCTTCCCATCCAGCGGCCGAGCAAGTTCCAGCTCGTCATCAACCTGAAGACGGCCCGGGCTCTTGGCCTGACGATCCCGGCGTCGCTGCTCGCCAGGGCCGACAAGGTCGTCGAATGACGGCGCGTGCGTCCGGTCGTTGACGACCCGCGGGACCTGGGCTAGGCTCCGTTCGTGCTCGACCTGGTGATCCGCAACGGGCAGGTGATCACGCCGCAGGGCGCCGGCCTCTGGGACGTGGGCGTGCGCGGCGAGCAGATCGCGGTGGTCGCCGCGCCCGGCACGCTGCCGACCGACGCCGCGCGGGTCATCGATGCGGCCGGCCAGATCGTCTCCCCGGGGGGCGTCGAGCCCCACGCGCACCTGGCCCACGGGATCATGTCGCATCCCGAGGAGCCCGCGATCACCCTGGGGCCCGAGGACGACACCCGCGGGATGGCGTGCGGTGGCACCACCACCCATATCGACTTCGCCTACGTGCGGCCGGGCGGCGATATCCAGCCGGTGATCGAGCAGCGCGCCAGTCGGTGGAAGGGCAACTCCTACGTCGACTACGCGTTCCACATCACCCTGGCCGGCGCGCTGCCCATCCGCGTCTTCGACCAGATCGGCGAGGCGATCCAGGCGGGCCATCCGAGCTTCAAGGTCTTCACCACCAACGTGCTGCCGCCGCATCCCAAGCGGTCGGGCAACCGCATCGACTTCGGCCGCATCCATTTCGCCATGGAGAAGGTCGCGAAGGCGGGCGGGATCATGGTCGTGCACGGCGAGGACGAGGATCTGGTCCAGTTCAACTACGAGCGCTTCCGCGAGGAAGGCCGGATGGACGGGACGAATCTCCACCTGGTGCACACCAAGCTCTCCGAGCTGCTCGCCTTCCGCCGCACCGTGGCGCTCGCCAGGGCCAGCGGCGCCGGCGTGTACTTCGTGCACGTCTCGGCGCGCGAAGGCGTCGAGACGGTCGCGGAGGCTCGCGCGCAGGGGCTGCCGGTCTACGGCGAGACGCTTCACCAGTACGCCTGCTTCAACGCGGAGTACTACAAGACCCCGCGAGGCTTCTGCTCGCACACCTATCCGTCGCTGAAGTTCCCGGAGGACCAGCAGGCCCTCTGGAACGGACTGGTGCACGACGGGCTCTCGACGCTCGCCACCGACGAGTACCCGACGAGCCTCGAGTTGAAGTTGAAGGGGCGCACGATCGAGGACGTCACCGGCGGCAACGTGGGCGCGGAGGCGCGGATCGGCATCGGCTTCACCGAGGGTGTGGTCAAGCGCGGCATGTCGCTGACCCGCTTCGCCGACATCACCGCGACGAACGCGGCCAGGATCATGGGCCTCTACCCGAAGAAGGGCGTGATCGCCCCGGGCAGCGACGCCGATCTGGTGCTGATCGATCCGACGATCCGCAAGACGCTCACCAAGGACGACTTCCACGTGACGGACTACAGCCCCTGGGAGGGCTGGGCGGTCTCGGGCTGGCCGGTGATGACCCTGCTGCGCGGGAAGGTGATCGCCGAGCGGGGACGCCTGCTCGGCAGCCCGAGCGACGGGCAGTGGGTGTCGCGGCGGATCGATCCGGGCGTGCTGCGGCGTCCGGCCTGCTAGGTTGTCCATGTCCGGGTCCACGGCGCGCCCCTCACCCCGGCCCGCTCCCCTGGGGGGAGAGGGGGTGAAGGACTACGCCGGGCAGTTCAACCCGGGGTTCCATCTCGACGCGAAGCGGGTGGCGCTGGTGGTGGTGGACATGCAATACGCGAGCGGATCGCGCCACGAGGGGCTGGGGCGGCTCCTGAAGGACCAGGGGCGCCAGGACCAGGGCGGCGAGCGCTTCGATCGGATCGAGAGCGTGGTGGTCCCGACCATCCAGCGGCTGCTCGAGGTCTTCCGCGGCCGCGGCCTCCGGGTCGTGTACCTCACGGTGGGCTCCGAGCTGCCCGACTACAGCGATCTGCCGCCGCACATGCGCCCGATGGCGGAGGCGGTCGGCAACACGAAGGGCCGGCGCGAGCACGAGATCCTGGACGCACTGGCGCCGCGGCCGCACGAGCCGGTGCTGAACAAGACCACGATGAGCGCGTTCCACTCCTCGGGCTTCGAGCGGCTGGTGCGCGCGTGGGGCGTGGAGCAGCTCGTGTTCACCGGCGTGTCCACCAACTCCTGCGTGGAGGGGACGGCACGGGACGCAGCCGACCGGGGCTTCCGCTGCCTGCTCGTGGAGGACGGCTGCGGCGCGGCCAGCCGCCGGCTGCACGACGCGGCCTGCGAGAACTTCGCGCGGCTGCTCGGCCGGGTGGACTCGAGCGCGCAGGTCATCGCCGAGCTCGACGCCGTCCCCGCCGCTGCGCGCTAGGACCCCCGCTCCGCCCACCCGGCAAGGAGGCCACCGATGGCCGGCAAGCTGTTCGAGGAGCTGGAGCTGGGGCAGACCTTCCAGCATCAGCCCGGGCGCACCATCACCGAATCCGACAACGTCTTCTTCACCTGCCTCACCATGAACCCGCAGCCGCTGCACATCGACTTCCACGCGGCCCAGAAAGCAGAGTTCGGCAAGCCGCTCGTGAACAGCCTGCTCAC
>DATFYA010000099.1 GCA_035315345.1 Candidatus Methylomirabilota bacterium | reverse complement strand
TCGCCGAGCTGCGCGCGGTCGGGCCGACTCGCCTCCGCGAGTGGCTCGGCAAGGGCGGCGAGGATCTCCACCGCAAGGCGCACGGGCAATCGGACGATCCGGTATCGAGCGATCGGGAGCGCAAGTCGGTGGGCGAACAGGAGACGTTCGAGGTCGACACGCTCGAGGCCGCCTTCGTGCTCGAGCGGGCGCGTGCCCTCGGCGAGACCGTGTTCGAGCGGTTCGTGGCCGGGGACTTCGACGCCTTCCGCACCGTGACCGTGACGGTGCGCTTCTCGGGATTCATGACGGTGAGCCGATCGCGCACCGGCGCGGCGCCCTTCACGACCGCCGCGGAGCTGCACGCCGAGGTCCGCGGCCTGCTGGAGCCGTTCTTCGACGCGCGCGAGAACCCGAAGGGCAAGAAGATCCGCCTCATCGGGGTGCGGGTGGAGAAGCTGCACCCCCGCCGTTGACGAGCCGGCCGCGCCCGTCCATGCTGTCCGCCATGAGGCAGCTGGCCACCGTGCCCGCATCGGTCTGGACCGAGGCCCCCGAGGCGCCGATCGACACCGGCCCGCTCGAGGGCGAGCGGCGCGCCGACGTGGTGGTGGTCGGTGCCGGCTATACCGGGCTGTCCGCCGCGCTGTACCTGGCCGAGCGCGGGGCCGACGTCGTCGTGCTGGACGCGGCCGAGCCCGGATGGGGCGCCTCCGGGCGCAACGGCGGGCAGGTCATCCCCGGGCTCAAGCACGACCCGGAGGATCTGGAGCGTCACTACGGCGCCGAGATCGGCCGGCGGATGTGGCAGATCGCCGGCTCCGCGGCCGACGTCGTCTTCGAGCTGATCGCGCGTCACAAGATCGCCTGCCACGCGCAGCCGTGCGGGTGGATCGCGGCGGCGCCGCACGCGACCGCGCTCGAGAGCCTGCGCGCGCGCACCCGGCAGTGGGAGCGGCGCGGCGCCCCGGTCGAGCTGCTGAACCGCCGGGCCATCGAGGAGCTGACCGGCACGGTGGGCTACGCGGGCGGCATGCTCGATCGCCGCGCCGGCGCGCTCCATCCGCTGTCGTACGCGCGCGGGCTGGCGCGAGCGGCTCAGCGGGCCGGCGCGAGGCTTCACGGGCGATCCGCGGTGCGGCGGCTCCAGTCCGACGTCGGGGGATGGCGCGTCACCGCTGCGCGCGGGGCGGTGCGGGCGCGCACCGTGATCCTCGCCACCAACGCCTACACCGGCGGCCTGTGGCCAGGGCTGCGGCAGACCATGCTGCCGGTCCAGAGCTATCAGGTCGCCACCGAGCCGCTGTCCGAGGCCGTGCGGCGTCGCGTGCTCCCGGGCGGGCAGGTGGTGTCCGACCTGCGCCGCATCCTCTTCTACTTCCGCCTGGATCCCCAGGGCCGGCTCCTCATGGGCGGACGCGGCCCGCTCGACGACCGTGGCGATCCCGCGCTGTTCACACGCCTCGAAGCCACCGCAGGGCGGCTGTTTCCCGGGCTCGGCGATGTCCGGTGGACGCATCGCTGGAGCGGCCGCGTGGCCCTGACCGCCGATCACGTGCCCCACCTGCACGAGCCGCGGCCCGGGGTGCTGATCGGGCTCGGCTACAATGGCCGCGGCGTGGCCATGGCCACCGTGATGGGCCAGTTGCTCGCCGAGCGCGCGCTGGGCGCCTCGCCCGCCGAGATCGGCTGGCCGGTGACCCCGATCACGCCGATCGCGCTCCACCGCTGGCGGCTGCCCGCCATGGCGCTCGTGGTGCACTGGAAGCGGTTCCAGGATTGGCTCGACGCGCCCTGACCCACCGCGCTACACTCTGGCTCAAATCCGCTCCAAGAGGAGACACGTCATGGCGAAGATCAAGCACATCGCGCTCTCGACCCAGGACGTCGACAAGACCGCGAAGTTCTACATCGACGTGTTCGGCATGAAGGAGATCGCGCGCATCGACAGCCCCGGGGCGCGGGGCTACTACCTGAGCGACGGCGATCTCAACCTGGCCATCCTCAACTTCAGGAACGACGCGGTGGCGGGCGTCGAGCGCGGCAAGGACTGGAGCGGCATCCACCACATCGGCTTCCAGGTGGAGAGCCTCGAGGCCATCGCCGAGCGGCTGGCCGCCGCCGGCTCCGAGCCCCGCCACGACATCAACGAGGCGCTCGGGGTCAGTTACGGCCGCGAGAGTCACGGCAACGTCGAGGTGAAGTACGTCGGCCCCGACGGCGTCACGCTGGACGTTTCCGAGACGGGTTGGGTCGGCACCTCCGGCTTCACCGTCTAGTACCCCGGAGGACTCGTGACCGGCGCCGGCGAGGGGCTCGTCCCGGTCCGGGACCGGGTCACGGTTCTCACCTCCATCGGCCTCCTGTTGATCGCGGCCGCCGCGTGGGCCGTCGTGGTCCGGTCGAGCCTTCGGGGCGACGACATGATGATGACCATGCCGATGCCGGCGACGGCGGCCGGCGGCATCGCCTTCGTGATCAGCTGGGCCGTCATGATGACCGCGATGATGCTGCCGAGCGCCCTGCCGATGATCTCGCTGTACGGCGCCATCCAGCGGGGCGTCCGGGAGACCAGGGGCGTGCCGCTCGTGGCGTTCACCGCCGTGTACCTCCTCCTGTGGGCCGCGACGGGGGTGCCGGTGTACCTCGCGCACACCCTGTTGATGGGGATGGCCCCGCCCGCCTTCGCCTACGGCGTGGCGGTGATCCTCCTGAGCGCGGGCGTGTTCCAGCTGTCGCCGTTCAAGCAGAGCTGCCTGCACGCCTGCCGGAGCCCGTTCGGCTTCCTGCTTGGCCACTGGCGGGCCGGCCGGCGGGGCAGCCTGGCGCTCGGGTGGTCCCACGCGGTGTACTGTGTCGGCTGCTGCTGGGCCCTCATGCTGGTGCTCGTGGCCGCGGGCGCCATGGGCCTGCCGTGGGTGCTCCTCATCACCGCGGTGGTGGCAGCGGAGAAGCTGCTTCCGGGCGGGGAATGGCTGGCGCGCGCCACCGGCCTGGCCCTGCTCGTGCTCGCAGTAGCGGTGGCCATTCGTCCCGATCTCGTGACGGTGCTGCGCGGCCACACGATGTGACCGCCCGCGGCGCCAGTGGAGGCTGACCATGGCGAATCCGCAGTGGAAGATCAGCGGGGACTATTTCGAAGCGTGCAGCTGCGACTCGGTTTGCCCGTGTCCGACGTCGGGCCTGGCCGCGCGGCCGACCCAGGGCAGCTGTGACGCGGGCCTCGTCTTCCACGTCGAGCGTGGCACCCACGGCACGACCACCCTCGACGGGCTCAGCTTCGCGGTGCTGCTCCACACCCCGGGTCCGATGATCGCGGGCAACTGGACGGTGGGCGTGATCGTGGACGAGCGGGCCAGCGCCGCGCAGCGCGAGGCCCTGGTGACGATCGGCAGCGGGCAGGGCGGCGGGCCCATGGCCGCGGTCGGCCCCCTGGTGAGCAAGTTCGCGGGCGTCGAGAGCAAGCCGATCACGATCGAGCGCAGCGGGATGCGCCGCTCCGTCTCGATTCCGGGCATGCTCGACATCGCGGTGGAGGGGATCCCGGGTGCGAGCGCGAGCGAGCCCATCTACCTGGACAACGTGGGGCATCCGGCGGCGAGCCGCCTTGCTCTGGCCAAGGCTTCCCGCGGCCACCTGCACGCCTTCGGCATCAACTGGGACGACACGACCGGCAAGGTCAACGGCCACTTCGCGCCGTTCTCGTGGAGCTCGAGCTAGCGCGCCGATCGAACGGGCACCGCATGATCGGCGCGATCCGGGCCATCCACGACGGCTCGAGCGTTTCCCGTCGGTTCCGGTAGGCCGGGCGGCGGCCGGCGCGCGATGTCGCGTGCCGACCGCCGGAGGTTGGGGCGCTAGAAGGACAGCGGGTCGGTCAGGCGCACCCAGC
>DATFYA010000098.1 GCA_035315345.1 Candidatus Methylomirabilota bacterium | reverse complement strand
GCTCGAGGTGATCGCGGGGCCCGACGGCTACGACCCGCGGCAATTCTCGCCGAAGGTGCATCCGTACACCCAGGCGCTGAGCGGTAACGCGGCGGGGCTCAAGATCGGGGTGGTGAAGGAAGGCTTCGGCCACCCGCAGTCGGAGGCGGTGGTGGACGCGAAGGTGCGGCAGTCCGCCGACCTCTTCAAGCGCCTCGGGGCGAAGGTTAACGACGTCTCGATTCCGGCGCATCTGCTCGCCGGCGCGCTGTGGCTGCCGATCGGGGTCGAGGGTCTCACCCAGACGATGATGTGGGGCGACGGCTACGGGCTGAGTCGCCAGGACCTGTACGTCACGAGCCTGATGGATCACCAGCGCGGCTGGCGCCAGCGGGCCGATGAGATGTCGGAGACCACCAAGCTCTTCACGATGCTCGGCACCTACATCCACGAGCATCACGGCTCGCGCTACTACGGCAAGGCCATGAACGTGACCCGGCGACTCACCGCGGCCTACGACTCGGCCCTGCGCGACTGCGATCTGCTGCTGATGCCGACCACGCCGATGAAGGCCCAGCCGATGCCGGGGCCGGGAGCGCCGCGCGAGGAGATCGTGGGCCGCGCGCTGGAGATGATCACCAACACCGCCCCGTTCGACATCACGCACCATCCCGCGATGGCGATTCCCTGCGGGATGGCCGACGGGCTGCCCGTGAGCGTCATGCTGATCGGGCGACACTGGGACGAGCCGACGATCTACCGGGCCGCCCACGCGTTCGAGCAGGCGGGCGACTGGAAGACGATGTAGGGTATCTTGACGCTCGCCGGACGGCCTCACCGGCACCCAGCTGAAGTCTAGGCGAGACGGGCCTCCTGGCCGAGCGCGGCGGCGCGAGGGCCAGGAGGACCAACTCCAGTCGCATCACGTGCAGGCTGCCGACGGCGGCAGTCCCTCGAACAGATCCTTCTCCAGCATGCGCGCCCAGAGCTTCTGGGCCATGTCGTCGAGCGACATCATCGTGTCCTGCTGGACGACGGGCGCGGCGATGGTCAGCTCGCCGGTCCGCTCCCAGAGCAGGTGACCGGTGGGCGCCTCCCAGATCTGCAGCCAGAGGCGCAGGGTCGCGATGCGAGTGCGGATGATCTTGATGCCCCAGATCTCGAACTTGTCGAACAGGCCGACGGAGAACTCGGCAAGGCCCGGCTGCATCACGTAGCGGGACCCGAGCGCCGCGCCGATCCGCGTGAGCCGCTCGCGCTCCAGGATGCCGGTGCGGCCGAAGCCGGCGAGGAGGTCGGCGTACTCGCCGGTGAGATCGTTGTCGGCGAGGCGGCTCAGGGTCTCGGGCATCGGCACGGCCCGAACCGGAGGCTTCGTCCGGGATAGTGCGGTGGTGAGGGCGTACGCGACGGTGGGGGTCAGGCCCTGGATGCCGGCCGGGGCGTTGACTCCAAGGGCGGTGACCGGCTCGCAGGTCAGCGCCCGGATGTCGAGGGCCTTCATGCGCGACGCCGAGGTCACGTGATCGTCCGACATGTGTAGCGGGGTGCTGCAGCCGGCCGACAGCATCGCCGAGAACGCCAGGGCCAGGGCCGCGCCGCGGACCATCCCGCTCACGTCCCGACCAGCGACCGCACGCGCGTGAGCACCAGCGGCCATCGCGCGGGCGGGTAGAGCGGCAGCGCCCTGCCGCCCGGTGATCAGGATCGCCGAGGGCAGCCAGCGAAGTGCGCGAAGGATCGCGATCTTGAGGCTGAGCATGCGGTATGCCGGGGTGCGCTCGACTATGGTCGGCCCACAGCGCGCGGCGCTATGAGACCAAAGTCCTATGCGCGCCTCGTGGGCCGCGCCGAGATACGGAACAGCACGTCGCCGTCCGGCTCGCGCGTGGCGTCGAGGCGAAGCCTCCGGTCGTGGGCCGCGAGCGCGCCGTGCCATAGCTCGCACCAGGCCGCGAAGGCGACGGGGTCGAGCGGCTCGAGCCCGCGGGCGAGCCGCCAGCCCTTCAAGCGCACCGAGGCCCGTCCGCCGTCGCCCTCGATCGCGACGTCCTCGCCCTGCGCGCGCGCCAGCGCCGCCAGGTAGCGCGCGAAAACCGCGGGGCCGGTGCCCTCGACGCCGAGCAGCCGCGCGGTCTCGTCATAGTACTGCATGCCGACGAGCCGCGCGGCGTGGCCCAGCAGGCCACGCGTGTCGTCCGGGCCCAGCCGGTCGAGCAGCACCGGCAGGGTGGTGCGCACGTACTCCATCGCGTAGCGGGACACCACCGTGTCGAGACGCTCGGGCGGCCACGCGACCGGGTCGAGCCGCGGCGCCCGCGCGGCGTCGAAGTCGGGCATGCGCTCGCCCCGCGCGAAGCGGACGCGCTCCTCGGGGGCCAGGTCCCGGTCGTGCTCGAGGTAGTAGCCCTCGAGCCCGGGATCGCCGTCCACGGTCTGGCCGGTGCAGACGAAGCCCAGGCGCGGGTTGCCGAGGGTGACGCCATTGTGGCCGTGCCAGCCGTGGAGCATCGCCGCGTTCACCCGGCTCGGGATGCCGCAGATCGAAGCGCCGTACCAGATCCACCGCGGCGGGGGATAGCGCACCCAGGCCTTCCGATCGGACTCGCGCGCGTACTCGGTCTTCACCCCGCCCAGCTGGTTGGAGAGGTAGTGGTACTGCGCGCAGGCCACCGCGTGGGGCAGCCGGTCGAGGCCCAGCTTGGCGAGCCCGGACAGGAACTTCTCGAGGTGCTGACGGCGGAAGAGGCGGAAGACGAAGTCGGCCGCGTCGTCCTCGCTCCGGCGCGTGACGAGGGTGAGGACGAGGCCGGTCAGGAGGGCCTGGTACAGCGTGGAGACGGCACGATGGCCCGCCGATGCGCTCATGCTCGAAGCCCCGAGTCCCGCGCGGCCGCTCAGTCGACGAGGGCGGCCTGGACGAGCTGCCGGAACAGGTCCCGGTCCTCCGCGCGCCGCTGGCCCGGCTGGCCCTGCGCCATCCACACGACCACCATCCTCTCCTTCGGATCGACCCAGAACGCGGTGCCCGCCGCGCCGCTCCAGCGATACTCGCCCGCCGAGCCGGTGACCCAGTGGAGCCCCGTTTCCTTGCGCACCGCGAACCCGAGGCCGAAGCCGTAGCCGCGCGCCAGGATCGGCGAGGCCAGCGGGATCTCGCCCAGGTGATCCGCGGTCATCTGCGCGACGGTGGCGCGGCCGAGCAGGCGCGTGGCGCCCAGGCGCCCGCCGTCGAGCAGCATCTGACAGAAGCGCGCGTAGTCGGCCGTGGTGCCGGCGGCGCCGGCGCCGCCGGCATCGTTCTTCTGCGGGACGGTCACGTCGAGCAGCACGACCGGCTGGCCGGTCACCGGGTCCTTGGCGAAGGGCTGGGCGAGGCGGCCGGCCTTGACGGCGGGGACCAGGAAGCCGGTGTCGACCATCTGCAGCGGCGCGAAGACGCGCTCCTGGAGGAATTGCCCGAGCGTGCCACCGGTGATGGCCTCGATCACGCGGCCGGCCACGTCGGTGGAGATGCTGTATTCCCAGGCGGTGCCCGGCTGGTGCGCGAGCGGCACCCGGGCGAGCCGCGCGACCTGCTCGGCAGGCGTCACGTCCTTCCAGGTGACGCCTTCCTTGAGGTACGCGGCCTTCACCTCCGGATGGCTGGTGTCTTCGTACACGAGGCCGGAGGTGTGGCGCAGCAGGTCCTGGATCGTCATCTCCTCCTCGGCCGGGACCAGCGCGTAGGCGACCGTGCCGGTCTGCGCGCCCCCCCGCGGGACCGACACCTGGAGGTTCTTGAGCGCCGGCAGGTAGCGCGAGACCGGGTCGTTGAGCAGGACCTTGCCGTCCTCGACCAGCATCATCATCGCGACCGAGGTGAACGGCTTGGTCATCGAGTAGAGGCGGAAGATCGCATCCTTCGTCATCGGCGCGCTCGACCGGGGATCACGGCGGCCGAGGGCCTCGAAGTAGACGACCTTCCCGCGCCGGGCCACCAGCGCGACCGCGCCCGGGTAGCGGCCCTTGGCGATCTCGCCCTTCACGACCTCGGTGGCCCGGGCCAGCCGCGGCGAGGAGAGGCCGACGTCTTCGGGCTTCGCGGTGGGCAGGCCCTGCGCCGCGGCGCGCCCCGGCGCGGCCGCGACCGAGAGCAGCAGCAGCGGGATGAGCCGGGCGACGACGGCGAGCGCGCGCTTCATGGCGTCTGCCCGGCTACTGGGACTTGAGCCGCATGTCCTCGTACGATGGGAACGGGTACATCGGGATCGAGTTGATCGTGTGGTCCGCGATGCGTGGGCCCACCGCGATCAGCCCGCGCAGGTCCATGAGCGGGGCGAACATCACCCGATCGATGGTGGCCTGCTGGATGCGATGGAGCAGCGCCTCGCGCTTGCCGGTGTCCCGCTCGCGCGCCTGCTGCAGGAACAGCTCGTCGAGATCCGGGTAGCCGCCGTAGGCCGAGGCCCCCTTGGAGTAGATGAAGGCCTCGACGCGGCTCGCCGCGTTGCCCGAGTTGCCCACCGCGACCAGGAAGATCCCGCGGAGCTTCTTCTCCTGCCAGGCCGCGTAGAAGGCGGCGCGCTCCATCGGGCGCATCCGCACCCGGATGCCGGCCGCATTCAGGTTGTTGAGCGCGGCGTCGCCCACCGAGGAGAAGCCGGGGATCGCGGTGAAGTCGCCCGCGTCGAAGCCGCGCGGGTAGCCGGCCTCGGCGAGGAGCGCCTTCGCCTTCGCGGGGTCGTAGGCGGGCGCGGGGACCTGGAGGGCGAAGTCCATCACGCGCGGGACGATCACGCCGGCGGGCGGGCAGTGGCCGAGGCAGGCCGACTCGCTGGTCCCCTTCCGGTCGAGCGCGTAGTTGACGGCCAGCCGCAGGCGCTTG
>DATFYA010000097.1 GCA_035315345.1 Candidatus Methylomirabilota bacterium | reverse complement strand
CTGCAGTGGCCGGTCGGTGCCGAGCGTGAGACCGGTCTGGGCGTCGGCCGCGGAGCTCACACCCCAGATGTCGAAGATCGGCAGACCGACGCTGCCGATCGTGTGGCGGCCGTTGTCGAGGCGGACCAGGGGCTCGGACGTGGACGTGGAGAGCGAGCCGCTCTGATAGACGCTCAGCAGGCTGAACGGCACCGTGAGATCGCTGTCCAGCGCGGCCAGCAGCGGACCCGCCAGCGTGACGCGCCCGCCGCAGCAGACGACCATGGCGGAGTCGAAGGTGCTCGGCGTCGCGCTGAGCCGCAAGAGCGGCTCGGTCCCGGTGCGGGTCAGCGTCTCGCCCTTCTTGACGAAGAAGAGCGGCGGATCGGTGAGAATGGACACAGAGTCGATGAGCGCGGCGGAGTCGACGCCGGTGTCGCCCACGTCGAAGATGTCGAAGACCAGCTGCGCCTCGCCCGACGTGGTCGGGGTGAACGAGAATGAGACGTCCTTGAAGCCGGTCACGCCGTTGCCCAGGCCGATCGTGAACCCGCCCGCACTGGCGGTCTCCGGCGACACGGTGTTCGGGGTGAAAGACGTGGTGCGCGACTCCAGCGCCACCTGGATCGGCGCGGGGCCCCCTGGATTCAGCAAGCTCACGCGGAATGTGTCGTCGAAGGTCGGTAACTGACTCTGTGCCTCATTGTTCAGGAACTCGTTGCTCAAGAAGTTGTACTTGAGCCGCAGCACCAGCGCCGTGCCCGCGTCGACGCTGAAGGTCTGGCTGAGCGTGCTCGTCTCCTGCGGAACTCCGGGGCCGGTAGAGCCCGTGGGCACGGCTCCTGGGCCCGTGAAGATCAGGGCCATGCCGGTGCCGAAGTTGCCGTTCTGGATCTTCTCGACCGCACCGGCCTTCGTGGAGACGGCGGGCGGAGGCGGGGCCGCGATCGAGCCCAGGTTGGCGATGACGCTGCCGACACCGGTGAGGGTCCAGCCGGCCGGGAAGGCGCCCGGCCCCGGCGGCGGGTTGTTGGTGGTGGGGGGCGGATTGTTGTTGGTGGGCGGCGTCGGCGGTTGCGGCTGCGGTGTTCCCTGCGCTTCGGGGACCAGGAACGACGTCGGCACGTTCGTCAACGCGTCGTTCGGGGCGGGCTGCACCACGCCGGCGGGATTGGCGGTGCTGGTCCCCAGCGCGAAGTTGGGCGGCGTCCCGGTCACGAGTCCCGCGAGGGTCGCGGCAGTGCGCTGGCCGTTCTCGATGATCAGGGCCATGGTCTCGGCGCCGGGCTCCGAGTGGGGCGCGTTGGCGGCAACGTTGACCGCGGCCGCGCGCTCGGTGGGCGAGACCGGCCCGGTCGTGCCGTTCTGCGCGCCCATGCCCGGCTGCAGGACGACCGGCGCCTGGTTCTGGAACTGGTAGCCGCACTCACCGGTGTGGCACACCACGCTGGTGAGCTGGTTGGGCGCGTCGTACGTCACCGCGACGATGGTGCCACGCACCGCCGCGACCGCGTTCGGGGTGCGGATCTCGATCGACTCGCCCGGACGCATGCGCTGCTTGGCCACCGCGAGCACCACCTTGCCGTCGGGCAGCGTGACCACCGCGCGCCCCGCGTCCTCGGTGATGGTCACCTCGGACAGCTCGCGCACGGTGAGGATGGCCTTGCCGCCCAGGAGCACGCGCACCAGCGAGTTCTCCTGCGTGCTGATCCGGTCGCGGCCGAACACATCATCCTTGAACTTCAGGGCGAGGGGCGTGGTCTGCGTCGGACGCGCGACGTTGGCGCGGCCATCGAGGGTGGTGACGACGCCGACGGCGTCCTGCGCGACGACGAGCGACGGAATCAGCGTCGCCCACATCGTCACGACCGACAGCAACCAGGTGGTGCGTCTCATCTTCTACGCCTCCGTACCGACAGTGATCGATCCCGGCACGTCGGCCGAGTGCTTGATTATGCGTTCGGGGTGCAGCGGGCGCAAGGGTCACGACGTGCTAGAATCCGCCGCGAGTTTCCGCTCGCGGCGCGGCCCGACGCGGCAGCGCAGTTCTTGCGTGCGAGCCCTTGCCCGCGCGTGGAGTGATATCATCGGAGGCTGAGCGCGCTCATCCATGTTCGACATCGGTCTGCAGGAGCTGGTCCTCATCTTCGTCATCGCGTTGCTCGTCTTCGGGCCCAAGAATCTCCCGCAGCTGGGCAAGTCGCTGGGCCGGGCGATGCGGGAGTTCCGGAAGGCCAGCGACGAGTTCCGCTCGACCATCGAAACCAACCTGAAGATCAACGAGATCGACCCGGTGCCCGACCTCACCCCGATCACGACCCCGCCGGAAGCCGTGCCGGTGCCGACCGCCGAAGCGCTGCCCGACTCGGTCCCGAACCCGTATGACACGCCGGCCGTACCGGTTCAGGAAGGCGAGCCCTACCTGGCGCAGCGGGCCGGCAAGCTCTTCCACGGGCGGGACTGCAGCTGGGCTCGACGGATTCCGGAGCCGGAGCGGGTGTACTTCAAGCGGGTGGCCGAAGCCCGGGAGGCCGGGTATTCGACGTGTCCCGTGTGCGAGCCCTGGGAGCCGGCCGGGTAGGCCCTCTTTTTTTACTTGTAGACCTCAACGGGTGTTGACTATCATCTGTTGAGCATCATCGGACCGAAGCACACAGATCAGGAGGGGCGACCGGGTGAAAGAGCTGACGGAGCGGCAGCGTCAGGTGCTCGACTTCATCCGCAGCTTCGGCGAGCGACACGGCGTGCCGCCGACGGTGCGGGAGATCGGCGAGAGGTTCCGCTTCACGGCCCGGGCCGCGTTCGATCATCTCCGCGCGCTCGAGCGCAAGGGCATGCTCGAGCGCCGGGTCACCGGGAAGCGGGCGTCGCGGACGCTCGTGCTGCCGGCGCAGAAGGGCGCTCGGCGCGGGGAGCCTTCGGGCATCCCGGTCATGGGTCGCATCGCGGCGGGTACGCCGATCACCGCGGTCGAGAACCAGGAGGATACCCTCCCGCTCCGGCCCGACTGGCTTCCCACCGGCGGCTCGGACGTCTTCGCCCTGCGCGTCCAGGGTGACAGCATGATCGACGCGCACATCATGAGCGGCGACCTGGTCGTCGTGCGGAAGCAGGAGACGGCGGGCAGCGGCGATATCGTGGCGGCCCTGCTGGATGGGGAAGCCACGGTCAAGCGGTTCGCCCGGGAGGGTGGAACGGTGGTGCTGCGCCCGGAGCATCCCACCATGAAGCCGATCGTGGTGGAGCCGGGTCGCGGCGACTTCCGGATCCTGGGCAAGGTGGTCGGTGTCGTGCGGCAGATGTGAGATTCGTTTCGGGACACGCGGAAAGGACGAACAGCGATGAGCACCAGAGCAGTGGCGATACGGAGCACGAAGCGGCGGGCCCTCACGCGCCGAGACTGGACGCGCGACTGGCGACGCTCGCGCGGCAAGCGACGGGTATGGATCGGCACGCGTGCGAAGGCCGGGCCCAGACGCCCCCTTTTTTTGGCGCTGAGCGCTCAACACATGAAGAGATCGCGGCTCGCCGACTGGCTCGGCGCCGCCGCGATGGTGCTCGGAGCCGCCTCGTGGGGCGTGCTGGCGGCGATGCTCGCCGCCTGAGCTATCGATCCCAGGGACGGACGGCGATGAAGAGCGAGAGCAGGTCGCCGTCGAGCGCGCCGGCCCGGCGCTCCTGGCCGAGGATGTCGAGCGCGCGATCCACCGACAGCGCGGGCTTGTAGGGCCGATCACGCGAGGTCAGGGCGTCGAAGATGTCGGAGATCGTCATCATCCGAGTCTGGATGGGAATGTCCGGCGCGCGCCAGCCCGCGGGGTACCCTGACCCATCGAGCTTCTCGTGATGCGAGCGCGCGATCTCGGGCACCCGCCGCAGCTCCTGGGTCCACGGGATCTGCTTGAGGAATTGATAGGTGTGGACCACGTGCGACTGGATCTCCTCGTACTCCTCGGGAGTCAGACTGCCCCGCGTGATGGAGAGGATCCGGGCCTCCTCGGGTGTGAGCAGGGTCAGGGAGTCGCCGCGATAGTCCGGGAAGGAGCGGTCCGCCAGCTCCAGTATGCCGGTCGAGACGTCGTCGGGCATCACGGTCGGCTCGTTGGCCGCCGCGACGGCCTTGAGGTGCTGATCGAGGTCGGCGAGGACCTGCGCCAGATCCGCGTCCCACACGGCGGCGCGCTCGTCGAAGCCCTCGCGGCCATGACGGAGGAGCCAGTCCGTCTTGCGGGTGGCATGGCGCAGCTCGAGCCCGCGGCGGATGATCTCGCCGCGGTGGCGAATGAGGTCGAGCTGGCCGGGCGGGAGCTTCTTGGCCTTGACCAGTACCTTCTCGCGCACCCCGACCTTGCCGAAATCGTGGAGCAGGGACGCGTAGCGGATCTCGCGCATCTCGTCCGGCGAGAAGCGAACGTCCCGGAACGCACCGCCGTCGGCGCGATCCACCGCGGTTGCGAGCGCGACGGTGAAGTCGGCCACGCGGAACGAGTGGCCGGACGTGGTGGGGTCGCGCGCCTCGATCGCGGTGACGGAGGCCTGCACGAAGCCCTCGAAGAGCGTCTGGATGGACTGATAGAGGCGGCTGTTCTCGAGCGCGACCGCGGCCTGGGAGGCCAGCGACGCGGCGAGGCCGCGGAACCGCTCCGGGTACGGCGTCACCGCCGCCTCGACCGCCGCGGGGGTGACCAGGCGGGCGGCGGGATCGCGCTTGCAGTTGATGAGCTGCAGCACGCCGATCACGGTGCCCTGAGGGGTCGCCATCGGCACGACCAGCATGGACCGGGTGCGGTAGGCGACGCGGTCATCGAACTCGCGGTTGATCTGGAACGGCGAGCCGGCGGGCAGCACGTAGGCATCGTCGAGCTGGAGCACGGAGCCGGTGAGGGCCACGTGGCCGGCCACGCTCGCGTCGTCGATGGGCAGGGTGAACTCGGCGAAGGGTACCGACACCGAATCGTTCTGGGAGAGCTTGAACCGCAGCCGCCGGGTCCCGTTCGACGTCTCCTCCACCAGGTACACGGAGCCCGCGTCGCTCCGGGTGATCTCGCGCGCGTTCGTGAGGATCAGATCCAGGAGCGCGTCGGTGTCTCGCTCCGCAGAGAGGCTCACTCCGATCTGGTTGAGCTGGGCCAGCTCCTGGCGGGTGGCCTCGGCCTCGCGATGCGCGCGCGCGTGATCGCATGCGTTGCGCAGCGTGGCCGCGAGCACCTCGGGCACCGGCGGGGTCGGCACGTAGGCGTAGCAGGCGATCGGGGAGGGGATGCCGGGTGCCAGCAGGGCGACCACCGGCACGTCGAATTGCTCCTCGGGAGAGCGGGAGGCCAGGTCTCGGGCCACCGCCGCATCCGCCGGCACCCCCAGATCCACCACCAGCGCGGCGGATTCTTCGCGCCCGAGCCGCGTCGGGCCGCGTTCCGGCAACGGCGCGACTTCGAGATCGCCGGGAAGCGCGGAGAGCAGGGAGGCTGTCGGAGAACCCGCCGGGTACCAGACCACTCGGCGCGGCATGAATCGAGCGTAGGGCGCGGCTCGGCGGCGTGTCAAGAAGTGGCGGGCGGCTTGCCGTCTACCGGTCCGGCCGGTAAACTTTGCCGTCTATGACCACGCGCGCGTCGACCGGCAGTCCGAAGCTGGACGAAATGCTGGGCGGAGGGCTCCTTCCGGGCACCCTGACGGTGGTCTACGGAGCCACCGGGATCGGCAAGACCCATCTCGGGCTCGGGTTCTGTCACCAGGGCCGGCAGGCCGACGGTGAGCCGGGCATCGTGTTCGACATGAACGCGCGCGGGGACTCCCAGCAGCACCACGCCTACGCGGCCCGGCTGCACCAGTGGGACCTCAAGCGCTGGACGCACACCGTGCTGCCGATGGCCGATCCGTATCCGCCCGCCGAGCAGATGGCGGCCTACTACTGCGACGCGCTGCCGTGGGTCGGCAAGCTGCGCGACTACCAGGTGCCCACTTCCGACGGGCTCGAGTTCGACTGGAACTGGAAGGCCCAGTACAACCAGGCGCTCTACACCGTCCGCCCGTTCGTGTATTTCCACCTCGGGGCGGGAAGCCGTCGCATCGTGGTGGACGGCGTCGAGCCGATGGACGTGCCGGGCGACTACATCCAGCCCTACATCTTCGACGATCTCTACCGGAAGGTGATCCACCGCGACAGCGAGACCCTCGGCATGGAGATCTGCCTGCCGGTGTGGCAGCACCGCGCCTTCATCGACGCGCATCGCTACGATCACGCATCGGTCACGAGCCTGCTCCTGGTGACCACCGAGGAGACCCAGCTCGAGCACCTGATCGCCCGCAAGGTCGCAGCGGGTGACATCGGCGCGGTGGCCAACACCATCGTGGTGATGGGCAGCGAGCGGGTAGGCAACCGGCTGGGGCGGTTCCTGTGCGTGGTCAAGCATCGAGGCAGCGCCAAGAGCGACGACATCGCCGAGTACCGCGTGACCGAGCGGGGCTTCGAGCTGGGTTAGCTGCATGGATGAGGTCGCCCTCATCGGCCGCCGGCGCCGCAACTTCCGACATCTTCCCTCGCGCCGCGTGCGATCGGCGCGGAGCGCGCTCGAGTTCGTCAACGCGGTCGGCCTCTGCTCCACCTTTTATCGCTTCCCGGAGGGGCTCGGCTCCCTCTGGGAGGCGGTGGCAGGCCGGTCCGCGCCCCGGTGGCCACGGCACTCCCATCACGACGACGGTGTCGGCGTGACGTGGGAGCTGAAGGACGTGCTGCCCGCGCGCCGCCAGGTCTACTACGGCAAGCTGGTCAAGGGCCGGCCGGTGCTGGTCGCCCTCGATCTCTTCCCGGCGTTCTACACGCTCGGGCGTGGCAATCAGCGGGCGGCGGCCTATCGGGCGGAATACGAGGCGGGACGGCTCTCCCTGACCGCGAAACGCATCATGGACTGCCTGCTGCGCGAGTCGCCGCAGTACACGCGCGGCCTGCGCGCCGAATGCTTCATGCTCGAGCCCGGCAAGACGCGCGAGTTCGAGCGTGCCATGGGCGAGCTGCAGCAAGGGCTGTGGATCGTGAAGACCGAGGAGCGCTACGAGCCCACCTTCTCCTACCGCTGGGATCTTCTCGAGCGCTGGCTACCCGACCAGGTCGCCGAGGGCCGGCGGCTGCGTCGGCCGGCCGCGCTGGAGCGGCTGATCTCGCGCTACCTGTCCGGGGCGGTGTACTCGACGCCCGCGCTCATCGCGCGCCTCTTCGGTCTCGGCCGCGTCGAGGTGGAGGACGCGCTGAGCCGCCTGGCCCGCGCCGGACGGGTGAGCTCACCATTCGAGGTGCCGGGCTGGCCCGGGCAGTGGGTGGCGAGCCGGTGATGGCCGTCGCACCGGCCGACTTCCGCTATATCGACATTCATACGCATCTGCACCCGGAGTGGTTGTGGGCGGCCATCCGACGCTGGTTCGTCGGCCGGCCCGGGTGGGACTTCCGGTACGGGACGGATCCGGAGTGGGTCGGGCGCTTTCTGGCCGAGCAGGGGGTCGAGCGCTTCGTGTTCTTTTCCTACGCGCACAAGCCCGGCCTCGCCCGCGACCTGAACGCCTGGCTCCACGAGACCGGGCGGCGGCTGCCCGCGGGCCTGCCGCTCGGCACCGTGCACCCGGGGGACCCCGACCTCCTCGACGTGGCCGACGAGGCGCTCGACCGCTACGGCTTCAAGGGCTTCAAGTTCCACATCAACGTGCAGCGCTTCCATCCCGACGACCCGCGTATCCTGCCGGTGTACGAGCGGCTGATCGCGCGGGGCGGCGTGCTCCTGATCCACGTGGGCTCGGCCCCCTGGCCGAACCAGTACGACGGCTTCCCGCGCTTCGAGCGCGTCATGACCATGTTCCCGGAGATGAAGGTCATCGTCGCCCACATGGGACAGTGGGAGACGCGCCGTCATCTCGACCTCATGCCGCGCTGCCCGAACATGTATCTGGACACCACCGCTGCCATGGCCCCGCAGAGCCCGATCTTCCTGGGTGGCGCCGGGGCGAGCCCGGCCGACGTCACCGATGAGGATCTGATGCGCTGGCAGGACCGCATCGTGTTCGGCAGCGACTTCCCCAATACTCCGCACGACTACGACGACGAGCGGCGGCCGATCTGGGAGCGTCCGCTGCCGGCGTCGGTTCATCGCAAGATCTTCCACGACAACGCCCGCCGTCTGCTCGGTCTCTAGTGCAGGTCTCCGTCGACGGGATTCCGGCCGCGGGACGCCGGGCGCTGGCGGTGCTGGTCGAGCTGGCCGGGCCCGGGCGCCCGGTGTGGCTGGTGGGAGGCGCGCTGCGCGAGATGGTGAGCGGCCGCGCCGCCGGCGATCTCGACCTGGCGGTGGGCGGCGGCGCTCTCGACCTCGGCCGGCGGGTGGCCGACCGGCTGGACGCGGCGTTCGTGGTGCTAGACGCCGCGCGGGGGGCCGGCCGGATCCTGGGCCGCTCCGGTGACCTGGCGGTGGATCTGGTGGACCTGCGGGCGCCGACGCTCGAAGGCGACCTGCGCGCGCGGGACTTCACGGTCAACGCCCTCGCCGCGCCGCTCGCCGATCTGCTCCGCGACGGGCGGGCCGAGATCGTGGACCCGACCGGCGGTCTCGGCGACCTCGAGCGGCGTCTGGTGCGCGTGTGCGCGCCCACCGCCATCGTGGGCGATCCGGTGCGGGCCCTTCGCGGCGTGCGCCTGGCCATGCGCCCGGGTTGGCGGCTCACGCCGGAGACGGAGCGGGCGATCGCGGAGGGGGCCGCGCGGCTGGCCGGCGTCTCGCCCGAGCGCCAGCGAGACGAGCTCGTCGGCATCCTGAGCGAGCCGAGCGCCGGGGCGGGACTGCGAACCCTCGACCGGCTCGGCGTGTTGCCGGTGCTCCTGCCCGAGAGCGGCGCGATGCGGGCCACCGCGCAGCCGCTGCCGCATCGCTTCGACGTCTGGGAGCATTCCCTGCGCGCGGTCGACGGCGTGGATGTGCTGCTGGCCGATCTCGATGCGCTCGCCCCGTGGGGGCGGGCGCTGCGGGAGCATCTCGACGACGAGCTGGGCGGCGGGCTCACGCGTCGGGAGGTCCTGAAGCTGGCCGCCCTGCTGCACGACGTCTCCAAGCCCGAGACCCGCACCGTCGAGGGCGGCCGCGTGCGCTTCGTCGGCCACGATGCGGTGGGCGCCGGCCGCGCGCGGGTCATCGCCGAGCGTCTACGCCTGCCGCGGCGGGCCACTCAGGTGCTGGAGCGGCTGGTGGCCGCGCACCTGCGGCCGATGCACCTGGCCCAGGCGGGCGTGATCACCCGGCGCGCTCGCTTCCGCTTCTTCCGGGACCTGGGCGACGAGGCGCGCGACGTGCTGATGCTCTCGCTCGCGGATGCCGCGGCCCTGACCGGCGCCTCGCCGCTGGTGGTCTGGGCGGGGGCAGGAGGCGAGGTGGCGCGCGCGTTGATGGCCGGCGTTGAGGCGGACATCGTCGCGGCCGCGGCGCTTCCGCTGCTCCGGGGAGGCGACGTCATGGCCGCGTTCGGGCTGGGGCCAGGCCCCGAGGTGGGTCGGCTGCTCGCCCGGGCCCGCGAGGCTCAGGCTCTGGGCCTCGTCACCACGCGCGAGGAGGCGATCGAGCACTTGCGACGCGGACCGCGCAACGGCGGAACTTGACACGTGGGCTCGTCGTTGCCTAGAGTGTGGGCATTTTCCCCGCAAGATTCCCAACTTCCAAGGAGGCTTGAGATGGTCGTGAGACGTCTGTGTGCGCTCGTAATCGCCCTGCTCGTGGTGCCGGGCCTGGCGTGGGGAGCTCCCCAGGGCAAGGTGGTCATCGCCCAGGGCGTGGATCCCACCACGCTCGATACCCAGAACCAGCAGGAGACGCCCGCGTCGGTGGTGGCCACTCACATCTACGACACGCTGGTGGAGCGCGATCAGAATCTCAAGATCGTGCCGGCGCTGGCCGCTGAGCTGCCGAAGCTGGTGGCGCCGACGGTCTGGGAGGTCAAGCTCCGCAAGGGAGTCAAGTTCCACAATGGGGAAGAGTTCACTGCCGAGTCGGTGAAGTTCAGCCTCGAGCGCGTGAAGACCGGGATGCGGTC
>DATFYA010000096.1 GCA_035315345.1 Candidatus Methylomirabilota bacterium | reverse complement strand
GCGCCCGGCTAGATGCCCAGCGCCTCGACCACGAGCCGCCCCAGCTCCCGGCGGAGCTTCTCGCGTACGCGCGCGTGGGACCGGCTCCGGTTCAGATTGCGTAGCTCGAACGGATCGGTCTCGAGATCGTACAGCTCGTCGAGCTCGTGGCCGCGATTCTTGTTGACCCAGTGGATGTACTTGTGGCGGTCGGTCCGCACCGCCTTGTAGGTCATGCCCACCAGCCAGGGCATGGCGTTCTCGGCCCAGTACTCGATGAGGAACGACTTGCGCCACGCAGGCCTCCGCCCGGAGAAGAGCGGCACCAGCGAGCGGCCCTGGATCTGGCGGCCCGGCCGGCCGCCCGCGAGCTCGATGAGCGTCGGGGCGAGGTCCTGGCAGATCACCAGCTCGCGGAGGCGAGTCCCGGCCTTGATCCGCCTCGGATAGCGCACGAGGAAGGGAGATCGGATACCCTCCTCGTAGGGGAACCGGCGCTCCGGCCCGAGCCCGTGCTCGCCGAAGAAGTACCCGTTGTCGCCGAAGAAGACGATGATCGTGTCGTCGAGCGCGCCGGATCGCTCCAGGGCCTCGAAGAGCGTGCCGACGCCCTCGTCCACCGCCGCCATCATGCCGGCCCGGAGCCGGATCTCCTCCTGCGAGCCCGGCCGGATCGTGTCCAGGATGGCCTTCGCGGCGTCCGACTGCTTGAGCGCCATCGCCTCGGTCCACGCCGGCTTGTCCTTCACGACCTCCACCGGCGACCGCATGTTCGGCTTCCGCGGGAACACGCAGCCCTCGTAGAGGCCCTGGTGGCGCTCCGCCACCCGGTAGCCTCCGCGTTGGGCGAGGTCGAGCGTACCGTCCGGGTGCTGGAAGGCGTCGGGATGCACCGCCTTGTGGGCGAAGAACAGCGCCCATGGACGCTCGTGCTTGCGCGAGACGAAGTCCAGGGCAAACCCATTGAGCACGTCCGTCATGTAGCCCGGGTGCTTCTCGTAGCGACCGTTCACGTTGAGCGTGGGATCGTTCAGCCGCCCGTGCCCGTCGAAGCTGACCCAGTGGTCGTAGCCCGGACGCGGCCGGCCGTCGTTGCCCATGTGCCACTTGCCCACGTGCGCGGTCTCGTACCCGAGCGCCTGCAGGGCCAGGTGGTAGTTCGGCAGCCGGTGGCTGGCCGCGTCACGCGCGACGTTGTCGATGATGCCGTGCCGGCTCGCATACTGACCGGTCATCACCGACGCCCGGTTCGGCGAGCAGATGGGGGTCGTGTGAAATGCCCGCTCGAACAGGGCGCCCTCGTAGGCGATGCGGTCGGCGTGCGGCGTCTTCATGTACGGGTGACCACCGACGCCGAGCTCGTCGTGGCGCAGGTCGTCGATCAAGATCACGAGGACGTTGGGCCTCTTCACCACGCCTCCGGCGTGCTCGATGGAGAGATCGAGGCCAAGACTAACCGGATCGGCCCAGCTTTGCACGAGGCGAGTGTCGAGGCGTGGCGCTGGCCCGGGCGGTGGTCCGGCGTGGGAGGCTCGACTCGGCGCACGACATCGACTTTCCCGTCATCGTCGAGCCCGCCCGCGAAGACGGCTCCGCGCCCGAATCGGGGCTACCGCGCCGCGGTGATGCTGGCGACTCGCTCGATGCGGGCGAAGCTGCTCAGACGGAGCCAGGTCGGGAAGGCGCGGACGAGGACCGGCGGCCCCTCGAGCCGGATCGAGCCCTCACGGAGCGCCGCGGCCATGGGGACGTCGCCCATCCAGACCCGGGTGAGCGTCCGTAGATCCGCGGTCACGACGACGTCGACCGGGAAGCCGGGGTCCTTGAGACAGAGATCGACCTCCGACCGGGAGAGGAGGAGCCACCACGTTCGCGAGCACCGCATGGTGGCCGGGGCGCCGCGGAAGTCGAGGCGGACGACGACCCGTTGCGACGGCAGCGCCTCGACGTCGACACGACGGTGGATGTCCCACATGAGCAGCCCCGCGTCCAGGTCGTCGCGGCCGATCTGGGCGCGGGCCCACCGCTGGCCCCACTCGCCGAACCGGTCGATCAGCGACCGCAGCTCCTCCCCAGCCGCGGTGAGCTGATACTCACGCCCGCGCCCGTGTGGCCGCGGCGCGCTCCGGACGATCCCGGCGTCTTCGAGCTGTTCCAGGCGCTGGGCGAGCAGCGTGGGCGACATGAGCGGCACCCCGCGGTGGAGATCACTGAATCGGCGGCTGCCGCAGAGCAGCTCCCGGAGCACGAGCGGGGTCCACCGCTCGGCGACGATCTCGGCCGCCTTGGCGACCGGGCAGAACTGCCCGTAGCCCTTCATGGTGACCCGAGCGTAGTGAGCCGCGCCGGTCACCGCAACTCCATTTTCTGGTGTTTCCGTGGACCGGCGCCGGGGCGATCCTGCCGTGGCAAGGAGGTGCGCCATGGCTACCCTACCCGTGCTCGACGCCGACGATCGTAACGTCCCGGTCCTGGACGATGCCGCCCTCGCGGACCTCGCGCGACAGTTTCGCGGTGAGCTGATCCGGGCGGGCGATCCGCCGTACGAGGCCGCTCGCCGCGTCTGGAATGGCGCCATCGACCGCCGCCCCGCGCTCGTTGCCCGCTGCACCGGCGTCGCCGACGTCCGGGCCGCCGTGCGGTTCGCCCGCGAGCGGCAGCTGGTTGTCGCCGTGCGCGGCGGCGGCCACAACGTGGGCGGCACCGCGAC